>JASGCU010000002.1 GCA_030053935.1 Chitinophagaceae bacterium | reverse complement strand
ATATCTCAAAATCCAACACCTTGCTTATTTTTTCTAATGGATTTCCTAAATGAGACGCATCTTGTTGAATAAACTCCGAATCAAACATCCCATTTTTACCTGTTTTTTTGTAATTTTCATTGCTCATACTATTTTTTACAAAAATACATATTATTGCAATAATACATATTTTTTTGTTAAAAAGTACATATATTTATATGATTTTCAAATATTTAATTTTTAGAACTCCTCTATACATATTACAAAAAAATATAAGCCCATAGAAAAACAAGGTAAAATTATGAAAAAAAGAACAAAAGTGGTAGGAATAACAGGTGGCATTGGTGCAGGAAAATCCCTCGTTGGTAAAATCTTTCAAACATTAGGAGTCCCTTTATATAGCGCTGATACTGCAGCAAAACAAGTGATGAGGAATAATACAGACCTCAAAGAAGCAATAAAAAAACAATTTGGGAAGGATGCTTATCATAATTCTGGAGAAGTAAATGCAAAATATATAGCGGAGATTGTTTTTCAAGATAAAACAAAACTAGACCTGATAAATGCCCTCGTGCATCCCGTAGTAGCAAAAGATTTTAGCCAATGGACACAAAAAAATATGCACCACAAGTATATAATAAAAGAATCCGCCCTGCTTTTACAAACGGAGGAGTACAAATTTTTGGATTGCATACTCTATATTTCTGCACCCAAACAAGTGAGAATAGAAAGGATACAAAAGAGAGACCCACAAAGAACCATGGAAGAGATTACCTCTATTATAAATTCCCAAATTACCGAACAAAAAGCCATCACCAAAGCAACGCATCTCATCTTAAACGATGATAAAACAATGTTACTCCCTCAAATTATTGCCATACACAATCAATTTACTGCATCTATCTGCTCAATATAGAAATTCACAAAATATCAAAAAAACTATTCACCCCAATATGACTCTCTTTGGTAAATCCCTCACCGTATTCTACTGCTATAGAATGCCCAAGTTCTTTACCTCTTGCTTCTATCATTTTAAGGAACTCAGGGGAGCTAATATATGTATTTGGTTGAGTATTATGAGGATCGTAAAATTGAGAAACGTAGCATTGAACGGCTTCTATCTTTCTTTTCCAATAAGGCGAAACATTTACTATAATATCAGGAACAATGAACTTACTCTGAATGTAATGATATATCTTTTTTGGTCGCCAAGGAATCTGCGGAACATCGTGAAAAAGAGTTTCTATTTTTGATAAACCCGATAAAAAGCAAGCATCCGAAACAAGTTTTGCTCCTTTTCCATGGTCGGGATGCCTATCCCAAATAGCATTTGCCAATACTACATCTGGTTGATACAAACGAATATATCTTATAAGCTCTCTCTGATGCCATTCATCATTTACAAAAAAACCATCTCTGAACCCCGCATTTATACGCTCTTCTACACCCATAACTTCCTTTGCTCGCCAAGATTCTTCTGCTCTTATCTGCACCGAACCCCTCGTTCCTAACTCTCCTTTTGTTAAATCTAGTACCACTACTCTATATCCCTTCTCTCTATGAGCAATGAGAGTTCCACCACAGCCAAGCTCCACATCATCAGGATGGGCACCTATTGCTAAAATATCTGTTTTCATCTATGCTATTGTTAAAATGTACGGTATTGTTAATGTAATATTGATCTTATAAAATTACTCCCATTACCCAAAAATATAATAAAATTTCATACTTTTACCTTTTAAAAGTGCTACAATAAACTTTTTCAAGATATTGTTTGCGTAAAAAAAAGTACTCAATGAAATATACAATCTTCTATAGAAAGATTCTAAAAATGAAAATCCTAAAAACTGTATCCCTTAAAAATCAATAGTTACCAACACTTTTTCTTTGAATAAATCAATTTTTATAACCCATCAATAGTAACTCCCCTCCTTAAAAGGAGGGGTTGGGGTGGTTAGGGAAAATATCTTAATCTTAATGAACACTTTTTTTTATTTAGTTTTACAACGGTCTTATGTATTGGTATCATTTTTACAATTTTACATTTAAAAAAAACGAACATATATAAAAAATGACTAAAATAAAGAGTATGTTATTATTTTACTTTTTTACCTGTTTAATTGCTATTAAAGGGATCATTAATATTGATTTATTTTTTTAATTTAATTTGTAATGAGTATAAAACCAAGAGAGAGATTAACCAATGGATGATTTAAAGAAGAAATATGGGACTATTCCCCCAAATGATGTCCTATTAGAGCAGGCAATTTTGGGGGCGTTGATGCTTGAAAGAGATGCTCTGAGCAGTGTGATAGATATTCTCAAGCCGGGGTGTTTTTATAATATCAGCCATCAGAACATTTATAGGGCAATAGAGGAGATATTCAAAGATTCTAAACCTGTAGATATACTGACAGTGAAGAATCAGATGTCGAAAAACGGAACGTTGGAAGCAATTGGAGGAGTTAAATACCTGGCAGAGCTGACCTTACCTGTAAATTCTACTGCGAACATAGAAAGTTATGCAAGAATTATTAACGAGCTTTCTATCAAAAGGGAGCTGATACAGAATTCTTTTGAGGTGCAGAACAATGCCTACGAACCATCTACAGATGCTTTTGATTTATTAGACAAAACCCAACAAACTCTTTATGAAATTTCACAATCTTATATAAGAAAGAACTTTGAAACAATGTCTACCCTTATGCAAAAGGCGTTGATAGAATTAGAAGCAAAAAAAAACAGAAAAGATGGGCTTACAGGTGTTCCTTCAGGGTTTATAGAATTAGATAGAACTACTTCGGGTTGGCAAAAATCTGACCTTGTGATTATAGCATCGAGACCTGGTATGGGAAAAACCGCTTTTGCCGTATCTGCTATGCGAAATGCCTCAATAGAATATCAAAAACCAATAGCATTTTTTTCATTAGAGATGAGTTCTATTCAGTTAGTCAATAGGTTAATCTCCGCCGAGTCAGAGATAGAGTCAGAAAAGATACGGAAAGGGACTCTTTCGGAGCGAGAATGGGAGCAACTTATTAGTAAAACAGATGCTCTTTCTTCCGCACCTATCTATATTGATGATACTCCTGCACTCAGCGTTATGGAATTACGAGCTAAAGCAAGACGAATGAAGACAAAGTATGACATTCAACTTGTTATTATTGACTACTTACAACTGATGCAAGGAGAAACCCATAAAAATACAGGAGGAGGGAACAGAGAGCAAGAAATAGCTTTTATTTCCCGGTCTTTAAAGAAATTAGCAAAAGAATTAGATATTCCTGTCATTGCTCTTTCACAGCTGAGTAGGGAAGTAGAAAAACGTGGCGGAGATAAAAGACCTCAACTCTCAGACCTCCGAGAATCTGGTTCTATAGAACAAGATGCAGATATGGTAATTTTTATTTATAGACCCGAATATTATGGATTAAATCAAACCGCTGACGGGAGTCCTTCTATCAATACCGGAGAAATAATTATTGCAAAGCATAGAAATGGCTCCTTAAAAGATGTTCAGCTGAGGTATATTGGTAAATATACCAAATTCAGTAATTTAGAATACGCTTCTTCGTCCTCAGAAGACAAAGCAAGAATCATAATTCCAAGTAAGATTAATAAGGGACATAAAAATACATCTGATGAATCAACCGAGAACACCCCCCCGCCGTTTTAAGTTTATTGCATTATTCATTACTTTCTTCCATTTATCTTATCAATAAAAATACTTATAAAAGAAGGAAATATATTTATTTTCGTTCTTAATAGCATTTATAATTCATAATTCAAAACAATGCTTCATATATATCATGCTTCTGCGGGTTCAGGGAAAACATATACTCTTGCCTTTTATTATATCTGTTTGGCTCTTAAATCTCCTGATTATTTCATAAAGATTTTAGCCGTTACTTTTACAAATAAATCAACTGAGGAAATGAAAAACAGAATCCTTAAAAATCTGTTTCATCTTTCTCAAGGAAAAGAAAAAAAACTTTTATCAGATGTCGCATTTCATTGCAAACTAAAAGAAACAGAAGTTGTCGCCATATCAAAAGAAGTTCTTACCAAAATACTTCATAACTATGGTCAATTTTCCATATTTACTATTGATAAATTTTTTCAAAAAATTATCAAATCCTTCGCAAAAGAAATAGGCTTAGAATCTCACACCACCATAGAAGTAGATTCTGATAAGATATTAGATGCTATTTTAGAAAAAATAATAGCAAAATTAGGAAATAAGGATTTTTTTCCTACGGAATGGTTAGTGGATTTTGCTATTCAAAAATTAGAAGAAGGAAAATCATGGAATATTAGAAAAGATATACAAAATTTTGGTCAAGATATTTTCAAAGAACGGTTTAAAAAAATTCAAGAGAACATTGTGTCTTTTGGTTTTGAAGAATATAATAATTACAAAAAACATCTCCAAAAAAGTATTGTTTTTTTTGAATCACACATAGAAAAAATAGTAGCAGATTCTCTTTCCATAATACATAAAAAAGGATTAACAATAGATGATTTTAATAACGGAAAACGAGGACCCATTGGTCTTTTTTTGCTCTTCGAAAGCAAAGATTACACCATTACTCAGAGCAGAAGAGATGCAATAAACAAGAGAGAATCTTTTATTACTAAAAATAAGGAATTATTTATAAAGCAAAAAATAGAAGAAGCCATGGATGATGGGCTTATGAATAATTACACTGCAATTATTGATTTTGTTGACAGGGAAGGTAAGCATTATTTTACCGCAAAAATCATAATGAGAAACATATACACATTAGGAATTACCCAGTATCTCATTCAAGAAGTTCGTGATTATGTAAGTCAGGAGAACCTTATGCTTATTTCTGATACTTCTGATTTTCTAAAAAAAATTATTGAAGAAAACGATGCACATTATATCTATGAAAAAACAGGAAATGCTTATTCTCATTTTCTTATAGATGAATTTCAAGATACTTCTGCTTTCCAATGGAATAATTTTAAACCACTCCTCACCAATAGTATAAGTCAAGGTTTTGAAAATTTAATAGTAGGTGACACTAAACAAGCTATTTATAGGTGGCGAGGAAGTGAAATAAACCTTCTCCAAAAAAAAATTCATCAAGATTTTTACAACACACAAACCAAAATACTACCATTTAACTACCGGAGTTCCCCTATCATTGTTAATTTCAATAATTGTTTTTTTGAAAATGTAATGAAACATATAAATATTCTTCATGAGAAAAATAGAGCAGAACTATCCGATATCTACAAAGATGTAAATCAAAAATCAACCCAAAGCACCGCAGGTGTTGTAGAAATTTGTCTCGTAGAAAAACAAAAAAAAAACTCCAACGATACAGATTCAGAAGAACATATTATATCAGAAACCATTGCTATTATTGAAAAAATTCAAGAAAGTGGAGGAACATTAAAAGATATTTGTATACTCGTAAGAAAATCCAGTGAAGCAAAAATAATAAGTGATGCCCTTTTATTAAAACAATCTCATAACGAAGGCACTTATGTATACGACTTTATTTCTCCCGAATCCTTACAGGTAAGTAATTCTTTATCCGTTATGCTACTTATATCTGCTCTCAAATATATTTATAATCCAAAAGATATTCTTTCAAAAAACGAGTTCATTTCTTTTTATTTTACCCTTCAATATTCTCAAACCAAAAAAGCATCTGATATATTTACACAAGATTACTCACATACTATTCCATTAGAATACACAGAAAACTTAAAAGCACTTTCTTTTATACCACTCATTAATCTTACAGAAACCCTTATAAAAATATTTCATTTAGACACCATCAATGCAGAATATCCCTATATTTTATCCTTTCAAGATGCCGTTTTAGAGTTTCATAAAAAAAAGGGGGGAGAAATAGGATCTTTTTTAGAATGGTGGGAAGAAACAAAAAACAAGCACGTTGTCCGTATATCAGAAGAACAAAATGCTATTAAAATAATGACCATTCATAAATCAAAGGGATTAGAGTTTTCTTCCGTTATAATCCCGTTCTGTCACTGGAAATTAGACACCGATAAGTATAATCAGATTATTTGGTGTTCAAATGAAGAAAAAACAAATGTTCCTAAACCAAGTTTTGTTCCTGTTCTATATAATGCTTCTCTTCAACAAACCTTCATGGATACCCAATACGAAGAAGAATTAAAAAACAACTACTTAGATAATATAAATATTTTATATGTAGCATTTACCCGGGCAAAACAAAATCTTTTTATTCTTGGAAATATAAACTCTCAAAAAGAAAATATGTATACAGAAATAAAAACATCTGCTGATTTACTCTATTCTGTTTTTTTTTCATCGAAAAATACAGTTTTAGATAATATTCAATTAAAAAAAGAAAACTTTATACATTCTTTTTCTTATGGAAACCTATCATACATAAAAAACACTGAATTAAAAAGCAGCACAAAATCTATTTTATTACAGCATTATATTTCACATGAATGGAAAAATAAATTATTGCTCAAAAAACAAACTCGTTTTTTAGAAGAAAAAACAAATATTCTTTCTCAAACAAAAATGTTTTTTTTATACTCTACCCTTTTAAAAAAAATTAAAAATAAAAAAGAAATTGATTTCCATATTCAAAAATTATCTTTAAAAGAAAACATATCACAAGCAGAAAAAGCAGAAATATCTAATCACATAAACGCTCTTTTTGAAAAAGAAATGACACAAAACTGGTTTTCTGGGGAATGGAACATAAAAACAAATATAGAATTTTTAAATCCGTATAATTCTACTTACAAAAAACTTGACACTTTATTAACAAAAAAAGAAGATGCTATACTTATAGAATACACAATAAACAAAAAAACAAATATCCCTCATCACCATAATTCATATCAATACATTCCAAAAATACTCCAAAACTTTGGTTATAAAAACATTTTCATATATACTATTTATATTCAAGAAGGAGAAATACAAAGAATCTTATAAGTAATGTTTCACGTGAAACATTACTTTGTGTTCATAAGATATTCTATCTCTTCTATTTCTATTGGAATATTTTTCGAAAGGTTTTTATTTTCTTTTTTTGTTATCAGTATATTGTCTTCTAAACGTATACCTAAATTTTCTTCTGATATATATATTCCCGGTTCTACCGTAAAAACCATATTATCTTCTATTTTTTTATAAAAAGTAGATACATCATGAATATCTATTCCTAAATGATGCGATGGGTTATGCATATAGTATTTTTTATATGCAGGGTTATAGGAGTCTTGTTTTTGTATATCCGTTTTAGATATAAGTTTCAAATCTAATAGTTCTTTTTCCATTATACGAGCAACTTCTTTTTGATATTCTATAATAGTAATACCCGGTGAAAGTATTTTTGTTGCTTCATTTTTTACCCGTAAAACAGCATTATAAACATCTTTTTGTCTTTTTGTAAATTTTCCACTCACAGGAATAGTGCGGGTTATATCTGAGTTATACCCTGCATATTCCGCTGCTACATCTATCAATAAAACCTCTCCGTCTTGAATACTATTATTGTTTTGGGTATAGTGTAATATACAACTGTTTTTTCCGCCCGCAATGATTGGTATATAAGCAAATCCTCTGGATCTATTTCTTATAAATGTGGAAATAAAATCTGCTTCTATTTCATATTCTTTCACTCCTTTTTTGATGGTTTTTAATATATTTCTATACCCTAATTCGGTAATATTGCATGCTTCTTGAATGAGTTCTATTTCACGTGGTTGTTTAATCATTCTTAAATCTCGCATAAGAGGAAATAATCTTTCGTATTCATAAAGAGGATATTGTTCTTTGCAAGATTTAATGAATCTATCATTTCTCGTTTCTGTTTTATTAATAGACCTTATATGCTCATTTGATTCTAAATAAATGTTTTCAGTTTCTGCTAATATTTTTAGTAATGTACTATCAAATTCTTTTACAAATTTAACATTACGAATACCCGAAATAATAGTAATTTCTTCTTGAGTATATTTATGACCTTCCCATCTTTCTTTTTCTTCGTCAGACTCTAATATAAAAACAATTTCTCTGCATTCTGGGTCGGGAAAATTTGGAGCAAGTAGAAGAATAGTTTCCTCTTGTTCTATCCCCGTTAAATAAAATAAATTTGCATTTTGTTTCAATGGTATTATTCCATCTGCATTTGTTGGTAAAATATCATTAGAATGTATAATAACAACACTATTCTGTTTTAGTTTTTGAACTAACCTCTCTCTGTTTTTAATAAATAATTCGTTTCCTATTGGTAAATATCTCATTGTATTTTATGTGTATGTGTGTAATATTTGTTTATCTGGTAATTAAAATTATTATTTTATTTCAATTTCCAACGCTCCGAAATCATTGTAGAACCTTGTATTAAAAACAGAATAGTCGTATCCTGTGCTTGCAGTACCTTTTTTTAATACAACCCCATCGGTTCTAATCGGCAATTCGGTTTTTTGATTATCTGTAATTTGGTATGTGTCTAAATTTATGTTGTCAAATTTTTTAACATCTTTTGTGTTGAGAATATAAAAATGACACTTTTTTTCTTTTGTATCATTAAAAATTGCAATCCAAACATAAAACACTTCTTTACCCATATCATACCTAATTTTAGGGTGGAAACTAAATTTTCGGACATCGTCTTTTTCGGTTTTAATACCCTCCGAAGTTTTTACTTGTAAATACCGCGAAATGACTTCCAACTCCGTTTCTTTACAATGCTCACAAAGATTAGTAACGCATTTAACATTTTTTTCATTGCGCATAGTGTAGCGAACATATTGATTACTGTATTTTTTACAGTTTGGGCAATAGTATTTAGTAATTGTAAAATCAATACCTTCGTCAATATAAGCTCTATGAACTTGCCAACCAAGTTCGTGCAATTCCATTGACAAACGCATTTCGCCGTAAAGTCCAATGACTTGTTTTTTCTTGTCGTCTAACTCATTCATAATAAATCTATTTCTGAAATTTGTATATTTTTTTTATCAAATAATTCGGTTTGTAAGTGTTTTTTTAAATTTTGCATACTACTTTTTTTAAACATTTCTTTATTTAATTCTATTCCCACTCCAATTCTTCCGAATTGTTTTGCTGTTATTACAGATGTAAAACTACCACCAAAAGGGTCTAAAACATATTCGTTTGGATAAGAATACATTTGGACAGCAAATTCGGGAATTTCAGCGGGAAATGGTGCGGTATGCCCAAGAGTATTTTCACCTTTTGAATTTATTTTTATAACGGGATTTATTTTTATTATATCCCTACGCCATTTTTTTATATATTCTTTTTCAATAGCAAATTTTTCTTCTTGTCTTCCTTGTGTCGTAATTGTTTTAAGCGAAAATCTTTTTCCTCGATTTGCCTCACTTCGTTCAAAGCATTCTAAATTTTTACATTCCCAACTTTTTATTCCAATTTCAGAATACGCATTTCCATTTACTTTTAAACATCCACAAACAGGACAAGGATATCGTGTTGCATCGTTTCTGTGTTTATGAAAAATAAAAATATGCTCATAACAATTCATCGGGTATTGATAAAAAGGATACGGCTTGTTTCCGTTCTTGTGTCGTTCACTTTGCACTTCGCCTTTGTCCCAAATAAAATCATCAACAAATGTAAAGCCCTCTTCTTCAAATATTTTTGTAAAGTAAGCCCCAAGCGGAATACGACGTTTTCCCCAAGTGGAAGTAGTTGCAATATTATCGTTATCAAAAATATCACCAACATTAAAAACAAAAACACGATGGTTATCTAATACTCTATACGCTTCTCTTATAATTAACCGCATATCATCTAAATAATTATTTAAGTTTTTCCATTGAGAGTATTCACGAGCATTATAATATGGGGGAGATGTAACCATTACATGTATTGATTCTGATTTCATACCACGCATTGCTTCAAGACAATTTCCCCAAATAATTTTTATACCATCGTCTTTCGCTTCAAGAAAATCAACAAGTTTTTTGTTGATTTTTTTATATTGATTTTGATAATCTTGCTTCACAAGGTCAATATAAATTTTTATAAAACTATCAATAATTTCTTTTGTGTTTGTATATTCTTTTAGAAAACTTACTTTTTCAATACATTCATCAAAATATTCTTTATTTGAAAATGTTTTTTGTAAATAAGAATGGCTGATTTCAATAATTGTTTCAATATACGGTTTATTATTTATCATTATTTTTTATAAAAAAACACATTTTGTTATAATATTTTTAATTTAGCAAATTGTAAAATAAGTGTTTTTTCTCCATATTGTTCAAATAAAATGGTGGTTTTTTTCTCTACCCCTATAGATTCTATTTTTATTACTTTCCCCATTCCAAATTTTTGATGTTCTACTCTCATACCCAATTCTAGTTTAGATGTATCACTATGAACAAAATTTTTTGATGGAGCATTGTTTATTTTATTGAGAATACTACTATTATTATGAGTATTAAAGTTATTTCTTTCAAAATTTTGAACGCTGGATGCTACTGTTATTATATTATTTTCTGTTCTATTACTATACTGTGGTTTATACATTTTTATGTATTGTTGGTCTATTTCTTTTAAGAATCTACTGGGTTCGGAATGTTTTGAATAGCCAAATGAGAATCTACTTTGTGCGTAGCTTAAATACAGATATTTTTCTGCTCGTGTAAGTGCTACATAAAATAATCTTCTTTCTTCTTCTATTTCTTCTTTTTTCCCCATAGAAAGAGCCGATGGAAAGAGTTCCTCTTCTAAGCCTACCACATACACTGCTTTAAACTCTAAACCTTTTGCACTGTGAACGGTCATAAGGGATACATAATCATCGTTTTTTTCGTTTTTCATATCGGTGTCAGTTAATAAAGATATTTCTTGTAAAAAAGAGGAGAGGCTTTTATCTATACTTTCATTATTTTCTACAAATTCTTTTATACCGTTGAGTAATTCTTGTATATTTTCTGCTCTTGCAATACCTTCGGGGGTCTTATCATCATACAATTCTCTAAAAATACCGGAATGTTTTGCTATATAATGAGCGAGTTCATATGCATCTAATTCTTTTTCTTTTATTTGAAATGTTTTTATAAGGGTTACAAAATGGCTTATAGTTTCTGCATTTCTTTTACTCAATACATTGTGAATATTTTCTTCCATTACATTCCATATATTCAGCCCTTGTTCGTCTGCGGATACTATTATTTTATCTATGGTAGTATCCCCTATCCCTCTCTTTGGGAAGTTAATAATCCTTCGCATTGCCTGTTCATCATTTGTATTCAAGGTAAATCTAAAATATGCTAATAAATCTTTGATTTCTTTTCGTTGGTAAAAAGATATACCCCCTATCACTTTATATTTTATATTTATTTTTCGGAGAGATTCTTCTATTACACGGGATTGAGAATGTGTTCTGTACAATATAGCAATTTCTTTATTTTGATATTGATTATTCATTTTAGTTTCAAAAACACTACTGGCTATTAACCTTCCTTCTTCTGTTTCTGTCATTGCTTTTATAAGTTCTATGGATGCTCCGCGTTCATTTTCTGTCCATACTTCTTTGTGTATTTGGTGTATATTTTTCTTTATAATAGAGTTGGCTATATTTACTATGTTTTGAGTAGATCTATAATTTTGTTCTAATTTTATAATTTTTGTGTTGGGAAAATCTTTATTGAAGTTTAAAATATTTTCAATAGTAGCTCCTCTAAAAGAATATATACTCTGTGCGTCATCTCCTACTACGCATATATTTTTATATATATCTACTAATAATCTTATTATGAGGTATTGGCACATATTTGTATCTTGAAATTCATCTACCAATACGTATTTAAATTTATTTTGGTATTTTTCTAATGTGTTTGGATAATCTCTGAATAAAATATAGGTATTGAAAAGCAAGTCATCAAAGTCCATTGCCTGTGCTTTAAAACATCTTTCGCAATACATTTGGTAGAGTTTTCCCATCATCGGTTTTCCAAATTTTGCATCGTTTTCAGTGGAGTATGCGTCGTTTTGATATGTTTTCCAATCTATGAGATTATTTTTAGAATGTGAAATACGGGAATATACACTATTGGGTTTATAGACCTTATCATCTAAATTTTGTTCTTTCAGTATATTTTTGATGAGTGTTTTTGAATCTTCGGTATCGTAAATGGTAAAATTACGGGGGTATCCAATTTTTTCAGATTCTATTCTCAAAATTTTTGCAAAAAGTGAATGAAAAGTTCCCATCCATATATTATATGCTTCTGTTCCACATATAGTTTCTATGCGTTTTTTCATTTCTTTTGCTGCTTTATTGGTAAATGTAAGTGCCATTATAGAAAAAGCATCTACTCCCTTTTCTTTAATAAGATATGCTATACGAGTTGTTAATACTTTTGTTTTTCCTGAACCTGCTCCTGCTATTATTATAGTAGGTCCTTCTGTTTCTAAAACCCCTTCTCTCTGCTTTTCATTTAATTCTTCTAAGTAATCCATTTTTATTTTTGTATATCACCTCGTAGTATTCTATAACGTTTCCTTGCCTCCGTTACATACATACTTCCTGGATATTTGTGTATTAATTCTGTATAATATTTTTTAGCATTCTCTTGGTCTTGTATGTATTCTTCTAATATTTTTGATTTCAAAAAAAGTGCATCGTCAGATAAAATATCATCCGCAAAATTTTCTATTATAAGGTCATAATATTCTATGGCTTTCATATAATTTTGAAATTCTATTTCTATCTTAGCGAGTTGAAACCATACTTCATCTCTTATTTCATGATATGGGTATTCTTTGAGCAATAATTCTAATTTTTCTTTTGCTTGTTTTTTTTTATTTTGAAATAATAAAAGTTCTATCTCTGCAAATTTTTTTACTGGTTTTTCAGATGTATCTGAAACAGTATTATTATGTATCATAGATGCTAAAAAAAGAGCATCATTTGATATTTCTCTGCTTGTAGCTGCTTTTAATATATTGAGGTGTGCTTCTGCTAATTCAAAATTCCCTTGGTAATAGTGGAGTTTTGCATTTTTGAGTTTTGCTTCGTATCCTATGGGTGTTTCTTTATTTTCTTTTTCTACCTGTGAATATAAAAGCGATGCTTCCCATGGTTCGTTCAATAATATGAATATATCCCCTAAATCCATTTTACAGTATGCGTAATTTTTTTTGTCTCTATTTCCATTTTGGATGATATCTTCTATTATTTTTTTTGCTGTTAACAATTCATCTAAGTAAAAAGCGTAGAGTAATGCTTTTTCTCTTTTTATTTCATGAGTCAATGCAATATTTTTCACTTCTTTTAACAAAGAATCATATTCTTGTATAACCATTGTAATACTATCTTTTGAAATGGGGTATTTTTCTTTTACTAAAAGTTCTTTGCTTTTTATAATAAGATGTTTTGCGGGTATAGAGTGTACTCCATTTTTAAAATTATTACATATCCATTCTGCTATGTGAATAGTTTCTTGATATTTTTTATTTTCAAATGTTATTTGTGCTATATGAAAAGCACGAGTTCCTCCGTTTTTTTCTCTCCTGTCTAATGATTTTACTTGAATAAAAGCGTCTTCGTATTTTTTTTCTTGAATATAAAGCCATATAAGTAGTTCTGAAAACACTTTTATTTGTGGATTTTTTTGTATTCTTTCTAACAAAAGCATTTGAAATTGTTGTCTGTGTTCTTCTTCGGTAAGCATATTTTGTAAATTATTTTCTACATATTCTATTTGTTCGGGGTATTGTTCTAAAAAAAATATGTATTCGTTAAGCATGGGTTCTATTTTTTTTAGTATGCTCCATATATTTGCTAGTTCCAAAGAATAGGAATCTTTTTTTTTACTTGCTTCTCTTGCAGTGAGATACAATTTTTCGGCATATTCTCTCAATCCTTTGTTTATTAAATATTTTCCGACTGTTTTTACTGTATTCTCATCATTTTTCACTTTTTCTATAAGTTCTTCAAATTTGATATTTGCTTTGTTATCGTTCTCTTGTTTTATATATATAGTAATTTCTTCTACTCTATAGTTATATAAAATGGGATTTTTTTTTATCTGTTTTTGAATATACTGAATGGCATCTTTATAAAGTGCTTTTTGTATCATTATATCCATATAATTTTCATGAATAAATGGAATATTTTTGTCATTTATAGCGAGTTCTTTATAAATATCTATTGCTTTTTTAAAATCGTCTTTTTTGTGATATTCCTCTGCTAATTGTATTTTTTTATAATCTTGTGGGTATATATTTTTGAATGATAACAATAGTATCAATAATACTAATATTTTTTTTTTCATTTTTTATTCACATTTATAGGTGAGTAGTATTTATAATTATATAGTATATATATGAATTGTTGTTATTATTATATATGTTAATATGTTAATATATTATTGTAGTATTTTGTAACATAACTCTTTATGGTAGTTTCATAAAACAAAATAATTATTAAAAAATCATAAGTAATTGATTATCAGTTATTTATAATAATACACATAAAGTAGTACTTTATACACATAAAAACAAAAAAATGTGGATAAAAATAGATATTATTTATTTTATTAACATTATAAAATAATTTTGAACAATAATATAACAATTTGAAATACAATAACTTATGCATTATTTAGAAAGTTATATTTATATTATCAATGGTCCAATTAGCTCGTATATTTATAAATGTATCATAAAAAAAGACAGGTTCGTGCTGTCTTTTTTCTATTATATTCGCATTTTCCCATATTCCATTTTCATTACTATCTATTAATATACGAAATGAATAATCACCGGGTGGAATAAGAGAGAATGTAAAATCTTTTGTATGAGGGATCTCTTGTATTACTTTGTAATCTTTATTTATAAGTTGTAAAATATATTTTTTTTGAGAAGTGTTTATTTTTCCTGAAATAATACCATAGTTTTCTGTTTCATAAAAAGAATAAAGGAAAGATTGGGTTTTTGGAGTATCTAAATCTATAGAAATAATACATTGTTTTTGGAAAGAGATGTAAAAAGAATTTTCTTTTATTTTTGAAAAGGTATTTATTTTTTTTTTTATTGTGGTATAGTATGGGGAAGCGGTATCCTTTTCTATTTTTGAAAATTCTTTTTTGAGAGAGTCCGTTTTATACCGTATGAAATTTTTATTGAGTTTGAGCATAAAAGAAACTATGTTTTTATTTTCGTTCCATATAACGTGAGATGTGTCTAATGGTTGTTTATATGGGACGCTATCGTAAGTGATAAAAACTTTGTTCCAATTAAAAAGAAGGAGTGGTTTTGAAAAAGTAATAAATATTTTTTGAAGTTCTTCGGTTTTATTGTTAGGATTGAGAGAGTAATAAAATGGTGTTTTTTGCTTTTTGGAGGGTTGAAATTTTAGAAAAAAAGTATCTATTTTTGTGCAAAAAGTAGTATCAAATACCTGTAAGATAATTTTAGCACTATCAAATTTTTTGGTTCTGTTATAAAATCTTACAGTTGTTTTATTCTCTACAAAGGCATATCTGTATTTAGGTTGCTTGAGAGAATCTTGTTTTGCAATAATTACTTTGCATTTTACAAGTGGTTTATTGTATTTTACATCAAAATATGTTCCGTTGGCTTTGCTGAATATTTTTTTTATTGGACGTATATCTATGGTGGATAGTTTTATTTTTAATGAGTCAGTATTTTGTTCTATTTGTAATGTATCTTTTATAAAACCGGATGGTTCGGTATCGGGTTCGGCTTTTGAGTTTTTATTTTTATCTTCAAAAGCAAATAGAATGTAATATCCTTTTTTTATATTTGTAATACGAAAGAAACCTTTTTCATTCGTATAAGCAAGGTAAAGGGGCTTGCAGTTTAGGATATTACAGGTGTCTTTGGAGTAAAAAAGAGAGACGGTGGCATTATTTATAGATTTATTGTTCATTAAATCCGTTACTACTCCGTTTATAGAAAGAGTATCAATAGTATTTCCTGTGGAAAAAGAAAGAGTTAGGTTTTTTGCTTCATTTTTTTCTCTCGTATCAGCAATAGTATTATTAAAATTTAAGGTATAGGTAGTGCTGTCTTTCCAGTTTTTACGAAATGAAAGTATGAGAGTTTTATTTGATATGGTTTGTTGAAAAGTATTATCATAGTTTGGGGTTATGATAAGATTATTTTTTAGGTTTTTTTCTTGAATACTTTCACTAAAGGTAAGTATAATTTTTTTGTTTTTGAAATTTGTAGAGTTGTTTTTGGGAATGGAAGCAATAAGAGTCGGTGGAATGGTGTCTTTTTTTCCTCCGGTGAGAGATGACTGGCTTGCACAAGAACAAAATAAATAGAGTATACTATAAAAAATAACTATCTTAGTAGATTCTAGATTGGTAAAAAAATAAAATAATAACATAATATTATTTTGGTTATTTTTGATATGTGTTCATATTTTTTTCGCTCTTAAGAGCGTTTAGAATGGTAAAATAATAACATAATATTTATTTTAGTCATTTTTGATATATGTTCAATTTTTTTTAAAATTAAACTTGTAAAAATGATAAATACTTCAGAATGCCGGGATTGTTTACGTAAATTGCATTGAGGAAAAGATAAAGTTATATGTCCCCACTGTTGAGGAAGCAATTGTCGTAAAAAAGGAAATGGTAAATAGAAGCCCATTGCTAAACTTACTATTGTAAAAGCTGTAGTATATATTTTGATGATATTACCAATACCATATTCAGTAAAAGTCATCAACTAATAGAAAAAGAGGTAATGTTAATATATTCATAACCTAAATATTTCAGCAAAACAAATATAGCACAAAACGATACTGTTGTGAAACTACATAAAAAAAACTATTTATTTCTATCAAAAAGAATCATTGTATGGCTTATTATACATAAATAAATAAAAAATGCTTATTTTAGCAATAAAATAAGCAAAACAAATAATTATGAAAATAAAGACAAACCAACAAGGGTTTGGTATTTCATAGTAAGAAGAAAAAAGATTTTTTATTTGAAGGGAGCAAAAAAAACACTTCGAAAAATTGAATAAAAACTAAAAAGTTTGTTGCAGACACTATTTAACAATAAAAAACAAATAATACAATGATTATAGGAATACCAAAAGAAATAAAAAACAATGAGAATAGAGTAGGCGCTATTCCGAGTGGTGTTGCAGAATTAATAAAAAGAGGACATGATGTGTACGTTCAAGAGTCAGCAGGTTCGGGAAGTGGTTATAGTGATGAAGATTATCGGATAGGAGGAGCATCTGTATTACCTACTATAGATTCCGTATATGAAAAATCTGAAATGATTATAAAAGTAAAAGAACCCATTGAAGAAGAATATACATTAGTAAAAAAAAACCATCTGTTATTTACATATTTTCATTTTGCATCCAATCAAAAACTTACTAAAGCTATGATAGATAATGGAGCAGTATGTTTATCCTACGAAACAGTCGAAAAAGAAGACAAATCACTTCCGCTCCTCGTACCAATGTCTGAAGTAGCGGGGAGAATGTCTATCCAACAAGGTGCAAAATATTTAGAAAAACCAATGGGAGGAATGGGAATTTTACTTGGAGGAGTCCCCGGCGTACGACCCGCAAAAGTATTAATCATAGGAGGAGGTGTGGTAGGAACAGAAGCAGCAAAGATGGCAGCAGGTTTTAACGCAGATGTTACTATACTTGATATAAGTTTGGAAAGATTACGTTATTTAGATGATATAATGCCAAAAAATGTAAAGACCCTTATGAGTAATGAATATAACATCCGAGAACTTATCAAAGATCATCATCTGATTATAGGAGCTGTTCTTATACCGGGAGCAAAAGCCCCCAAGCTTATTACCAAAGAGATGCTTGCGTTTATGAAAAAAGGAACGGTTATGGTAGATGTTGCTGTTGACCAAGGAGGATGTTTTGAAACTACCTATCCTACCACCCATCAAAACCCTATTTATGAAGTAAGTGGAGTAATTCATTATTGTGTTGCTAATATGCCAGGAGCAGTTCCTTATACATCTACCATTGCACTTACTAATGCTACCATTCCTTATGCGGTTAATTTAGCAAATAAAGGATGGAAACAAGCATGTAAAGACCAAAAAGAACTCAAATTAGGACTTAATATTATCCATTCTCATGTTGTGTATAAAGCCGTATCAGAGGCATTTCATACCCCTTATAAAAATGTAGATTCTCTATTGGATTAAATAAAACTGATACCATAAAAATAAAAATAACGTATTAAAGCAATGAAAAAAATAATCATATTCTTAGGGGGGAGACCCGAACAACAATACCAAATCATACTTCTCCTCTTAATGGGATTTTTTATGGGCGTATTTATTGCCATGTACCAAGTAGGAGTAGAAACTCTATTCCTTCTTAGTATAGGGAAAGAATATTTAGTTCCTGCTTTAATAGTGAGTGGAGTATTAGGAGTAATGGGAACTTTATGCTTTGTCCACTATCAAAATACCTTAAAATATTCTTCCATAACTATCACTATACTTTTTTTTATTTTTTTATTAGTATTCGGACTACAGATTATTCTGAAACTAACGGGTGATGTTCGGATAACCTTTATTATGTTTACTCTTTTATCACCTATAAAAGCATTAACATTTTTAGTTTTTTGGGGAGCTTTCGGAAGAATTTTTGATATTCGTTCGGCGAAGCGACTTATAGGAGGGATAGATTCGGGGCAGCTCACTGCTACTTTTATTACTTTTATGGTTATTGCTTTTCTCAAAAATTTTGACCTCATTAGAACTGAGAACCTATTAAATGTATCTGTGGTTGGAATACTATGCCTCTTTATTACCTCAATTATATTGGTTCGAGATTTTAATATAGATACAAAAATACAAAACAAGAGCACCCAATTAAATAATAAAATATCGTATAGTTTTTTATTCAGTAATAATTATTTGAAGATTCTTTGTTTTTTTCTCATAGCATCCACCGCTACAAAATTGCTGATGGAAAACGCATATTTAGGAGCGATGGACATCAGATACACAGAAGAAAAAGACCTTTCCATTTTTCTATCCTTTTACGATGCCGCTGTCGTGGGGATGACATTTATTATTCAAACAACAGTCAGTGATTATATATTAACCAATTTTGGAATAAAAACATCTCTTATGATTATGCCCTTTGTCCTATCCATATTTTGTATAGGTTCTGTTATCACAGGGCATATATACGGTTATCAAGAAAATGATAGTGACTATCTTTTTTTCTTCTTATTTACTGCTATAGGAAGAGTTCTTGGCAGCTCTACAAAGGATGCCATAGAAACACTCTCTTTTAAGAATTGTTTTCTCCCATTAAATCCCAAAATACGGTTAAACATCCAGTCCAGAATAGAAGGAGTTGTAAATGAATCATCGAGTTTTATTTTAGGAATTATACTATTAGGATTAGGATCCTTAAATTTTTTTACAACTATCCATTATTTTTACATAAATATTATCCTTTTAGTAACCGTATTAATCCTAGCATCACTCTTGTATGATGAATATAAAATAGCTATTAAGCGGTCTCTTATGTCTCAAAAACAAGAAATAGAAAATGTCAATAAAAATAATATAGAGGCATATATAATGAATAATATTATTCTGAACCTACAAGAAAATCACTACAATAATGCTATTATAGGACTCAATATATTAGAAAAAATAGATGTTATTCTCTATAAAAAATACCTCATATATCTTTTGGAATTTGATAATATAAAAATAAGAGAATTTATATACACCAAATGCTTTGAGTATAATAATTTCCATTATTTAGAAGAAATTAAAATCTTTGCTGAAAAAGAAACAATACCCGTATTAAAAGAACAATCTAAAAAATTAGTAGAATACCTCGCTCATAATAGATCATACCTTTTAGATTATACGGAATCAAAAAAAATAACACAATCAACTAACAAAAAAAACAAAATATTTTTATCTCAATTGCTTTCACAAATAAAAAAAGACGATAAGCATTTGCTCTTACTCATAGATCTCCTAAAAGATTCAGACCCTGATGTAAGAAAAGCAGCCATTATCAGCACCACATCTCTACACTACAACGAATTATACCATTTACTTATAGACAACCTTTCTACCCATACTTACTCGCTTCTCGCAAAATCTTCCCTTATACTTCAAGAAAACGTCGTTCATTTGATAGACGCCGCCTTCTATAGAACAGAACAAAATAGAGCAACCATGCTTCTCATAGTTCAAATATTAGGACGCATTGGAAACCAAGATTGTGTTAATAGATTATGGAAAAAAACAGATTTTCATGATAAAATTATTGTAAATGAAGTTTTTTATTGGTTAAGCTTTTTAAACTATAAAGCAAAAGGAATTCAAAGAGAACGAATAAAAACAGAAATTCAATCTCTGTTTTCTAAAATAGTATGGAATCTCAATTGCATACAATCCCTTATAAAATTCCGTCATCACGAAGAAACAGAATATCTAACACGATTAATAATAAAATCATTAAAAAACGAAAATGAGAAAAATAATGAGCAAATATTTAATCTCATGATACTACTATACGATACTCAATCTGTTATTTTAGTAAAAGAAAATATCAATGAAAAAAATATAGAAGGTATAACTTTCGCATTAGAAATGCTAGATATTTTTTTAGACGTAGAATTAAAAGAAGTAGCATTTATTATTTTTGATGATAACCATATATCTAATAAAGTAGACAAATTATCAACATATTATCCAATAATACATTTTAAAAATAATGAAGATATTTTATTATCTATCATAAACAGAGGATACAATAATATAAACCACTGGATAAAAGTATTAGCACTATTAGCACTAAAAGAAATGGAACACGTACCTCTGAATCAAAGTATATCTGCTTGTATATTCCATAAAAACAAATTAATATACGAGACAAGCGCTTATATAATTTATAGTAAGGATAAACGAGCATACGAATACTATTCTCAATTATTAGATATAAACATCAAAAAAGAATTAGATAAAGTTTTATTATCAAATAACACACGTACAGAAATACAATCCTATGGGAAAGAAAATACCAAAAAAAAAATAATGCTCCTATCCGAAAAAATATTATTTATCAGCAAAATTTTCCTATTTAAACATATTCCCGAAGACATTCTTGCAAATATAATAGAATCTTTTAAATACGTAATACTAAACGAAAAAAAAATACTCGTAGATCAAAACATAAAAAAAAATGAGTTTATTTACATATTGTTACATGGAGAAGTTCTCTTATATAATGATAGCGAACAAATATTAGATACTTTATACTCAGGTTCTGTTATAGGATTGGATACCATACTAGAATATCAAGCGAATCAACATAGATATATTGCACAAGAAAAAACAGAACTTTTAGTGCTACCCGCAGTAGACTTTTTTGAAGCAGCAGGAAAATATAAAGAGATAGTAACCGCAATATTTTTAGAAACCAAACATCTAAAAGTATTTGAAAATACCATTCAAATAATTTAAATCATTTATAAATACACATAAATGCAGATAGGAACAGAAATAATTATATGTTATACAGAACCAGAAAGAAACACTAAAAAAGAAGAAATTCTATGGATAGAAAGTTTTGAGGATATTTTAAGATCTTATTTGATACAAATAATGCCTGTCCCACTTACAATAAAACTAGTATCTGATGCTTTTATTGAAAAAGAAACATGGAAAAACACACTTGTTTGTATAATTATTGTATCCACTGGTTATAATAAAAAAAATACTCTTGTTCAAAAAATAAAAGAATTTGGAGAAAAATACCACACAGAAGAAAACCGCTCTCTTGAAAAATTATATCCAATAATTGAAGTATTAAAAAAACCAATAGAAGAAGATGTATTCCTAAATGAGTATAAAAACACACAAAAATATGAATTTTATATAATAAATAACATTACAAGGGAAATAGAAGAACTTATTCCTTTTTTAGGAAAAGGGTCAAAAAACCCTTACTGGATGAACATGTTAGATATTGCAAACCATATAAAATATATTTACCATAATTTAAAACACGAAAATCAACAATCAAAAAATACATATCCAGAAAAAGAAGAACTTGAAAAAGAAAAAACAATATACTTATCAATTACAGAACATGACCTTGTAAATCAAAGAGATACTATAAAACGAGAACTGGTACGTTATGGGTATAATGTTTTACCAACAACTCCCTTACCCCAAAAAAATGAAGAAATTGAATCATTTATTATAGAGAATATACAAAAAAGCATTATGTCTATCCATCTAATAGGCGAATATTATGGAACAGAAGCACAAGAAAATAAAATATCTATTGCAGAACTACAATACAACATAGTAGAATCCTATTCTCAAAATATACGAAAACAAACAAATCACTTTTTAAAAAAAATAATATGGATACCACAAAATTTTCAAAACCACTATGAAAAACAAGATATTTTTATAGATAGAATAAAAACAGATATTAATACAGACTATTTTTTAGATATATTCCAAGGAAATATTGCCGAACTTAAAGAATTAATAAAAAAAGAAATACACTTTTTAGGTGAGCAATTTAAAAAAAAAAGACACCAAACATCTGCTATAGAAAAAAAAAAAAGTATTTATGTTATTTTTGACAAAATAGATACCGATATTGCTATTCCTATAGTAAAGTTTTTTAAAGATATGGACTTTCATATTATTACACCTAATTTTGAAACAAATATAATAGAAATGCGAAATCTACATAGAATATACCTACAGCAATGTGATGCTTCTTTTATAATATATGGAAAAATAAACGAACAATGGGTTTTATCCAAAATACAAGATATCCACAGGACCCCAGCTTTTGAAGGAACATATTCTACAAAAAAACACGGAATTTACATTAACAATAATAGCGACCCTAAAAAATTTGAAAACAAATTACTACACGTTACTTATAACAACAGCGATTTTTACCAAAGTATATTATTTCCTTTTATAGATACTATAGAATCTAAATAAACACAAAATTATGAATAATCCAAAAACGACATCGTACACTACGGAAAATATATCTATTCAAGTAAAGGGAATAAACCCATTTCCAGGATTACGACCATTTACTATTAACGAATCTCATTTATTTTTTGGAAGAGAAGGACAAAGTGATGAAGTACTTATGAGATTAGCAGAACATAGATTTGTAGCAATACTAGGATCATCCGGTAGTGGAAAATCTTCTCTTATGTATTGTGGACTTCTTCCAATTTTATACGGAGGATTTGTTACAAAAGCAGGCGCTTCTTGGGATATTATTATTTTTAGACCCGGTATATCACCAATAGAAAATATGGCAGAAGCACTTATCAGCTCTCTACATCCCGAGTATAAAAAAAAATCAAATGAAGAAAAAATGACAAAACAAACAGTCATCTCTTCCATATTAAGAAATAGCTCATTAGGACTTGTAGATGCTATTAATTATTTAAAAAAAGATAAAAACACAAACTATTTTATACTTATAGATCAGTTTGAAGAAATTTTTAGATACAGAACTACTGATAATTCAGCCTATTCACAAGAAGAAGCGAATAACTTTATATCCCTCATCACCGAAGCATTAGAAATTCAAAATGAATCTATTTATATTGCATTAACAATGCGTTCCGATTTTATAGGTGAATGTGCTTTTTTCCCAAATCTCACACAGAAAATAAACGAAAGCCATTATCTTATACCACAAATGAATCGAGAACAAAAAAAACTAGCCATAGAAGGTCCTATTTTAGTCGTCGGAGGATCTATAACTCCTCGGCTCACACAACAACTTTTGAATGATATCGGCGATAACCCCGACCAACTCCCTGTCCTCCAACATGCCCTGATGCGCACATGGCAATATTGGAATGATACTAAAGGACATACAAATGATCCAATAGACATATCTGAATACATAGCAATTGGTACCGTAAAAGAAGCCCTATCCGAACATGCCAATGAGGCATACGATTCTCTTACTCAAGAAGAAAAAAAAATATGTGAAGTACTATTCAAAACCCTCACCGAAAAAAACGCAGAAAATAAAGGGATTAGAAGACCAACAAAACTAAAAACCATCGCAAAAATAGCTAATACTACCCCAATAAAAGTTATAAACGTCATCAATCTATTCAGAGACCCATCCAGATCTCTTCTCATGCCTCCCCATAACTACCCTATTGATGGAGAAACTCTTATAGATATTTCACATGAAAGTATTATGAGAATATGGACAAGACTAAAAGTATGGTTAGAAGAAGAATCAAAATCCGTAGATATGTATTTGCGATTATCCGATGCCGCTGAAAAATTTGTAACAGGAGAAGGAGACCTCTGGAAAATGCCTCATCTACAAGCCGCTCTCAACTGGAAAGAAGAAATAAATCCTACCCCCTTTTGGGGACGAAGATACCATAAAGCATACGAAAGAGTTATGGTGTTTTTAGAAACCTCACAAAGAGAATTTGAAGAAGAACAAAGAATAAAACTCATAAAACAAAAAAATAAAATTAGAGCTTTTAGAATAACATCTATAATATGCGCTGCTGTTGCAATAGTTTTAGTAGGATTAGTTATCTATTCCAGAGATCAGTTAAAAATATCTACAGAAGCTACAAAAGAAGCACTAATCCAAAGAAAAAAAGCAGTGATAGAATCTGAAAAAGCAATTAGCTTTGCAAAAGCTGCAGAAATATCCAAAAAAAAAGCAGAAGAAGAAACTAAAAAAGCACAAGAAGCTCGCTTATATGCCGAAAAACAAACGAAAATAGCACAAGAACAAAAAGAAGAAGCTACTCGGCAAAGTAAAATTGCCCAACAAAAAGAAGAAGAAGCCCAAAAATCCGCACTCATTGCTCAACAAAAAGAAGAAGAAGCCCGAATACAACAATTACAAGCAGAACAAAGTGCAAACGAAGCCCGCCGAGAAAGAGAAATTGCCGAAAAACTAAGATTCCAATCTCTCGCACAATCTCTTGCCGTGAGAGTAGAACAAATAAGAGACCCCGAACTAAAATCTGCTATTGCAAAACAAGCATTTCTCTACGACCGCAAATATTCTTATAAAAAATATAACCCCGATGTATACATGGGATTATTTAACGCTTGGCAAACAACCGAAGGAATAGATATTATAAGATGGAAAGGGCATTCTAGAGGATCTGGAGTATACAGTATAGTCGCAACAAATGAAGGAAATTCTGTTTATTCCACAGGAGGTGATGGAAAAATAATAAAATGGAATATACAAGACCCAAAAAGAAGCTATAAAGTAATTTTAGAAAATAAATTCGAAAATAAATTTCTCGCTATTAGTAAAGATGATAAATACCTCGCCGTAGGAACTAAAGAAAATATAATACTCGTAAACCTAAAAACAGAAAAATCAACCATACTAGAAGAACACCACGGAAATATTAATGATATAGTATTCTTCAAAAATAAACCACAATTTATATCTATCGGAGAAGATCAATATATTCGCATATACAACTATGAAAACTCTACAATCCCACCAATAGAAATACTAAAAGAACATGAAGATGTAAAAGTTATAGATATGAGCAGTGATGATAAAATGTTAATAAGCGGCTCTGCAGATGGAAAAATTATGATATGGGATATAACAGAAAAAAACACCCTCCGTTATAAATACACAATCCCTATCGCAAAAAATACTGTGAATAACAACGCTATTACATGCGTATCAATGAGTAAAAATAAAAAATATATCGCTTTTGGTGATAAATCCGGAAAAATATATATATGGGATATGGAAACAAATAAATTATTTTCTGATATAAATGCTCACTCCAGCAGAGTAAGCAATATAGAATTTAATTCTGACAACTCGTTATTAATCAGCACTGGATTAGATCATACTACAAAACTATGGGTGTTGCAATACATATCTGACCCACCAATAGTATTAAAAGAATCAGAAGAATGGGTATTCGATGGAATTTTTCATGAAAAAACAAAACAAATTATCACAGGAAGTAACGATGATTTTATGAAAGTATGGCCGATAGAACCTGATTTTATAGCAGATAAACTCTGTGCAAAATCCAGAAACCTCACCCAAAATGAATGGAAACAATATGTAGGAGAAAATATTTTATACGAAAAAACATGTCCTAATAAACAATAAATAAACTATATGAGAACATTAGCAATAACATTTCTATCCCTTCATTTTATTTATAATGCATTTGCACAAGAACAAATATCTTGCATTCAAACAATAGAAGACGCAGAAAAACTTTATATCACTGGACATATATCTGAAATACCTAAAAAACTCGAAAACTGCCTCAACGATTCTAAAAATGTATTAACAAAAGAAGAACTTATAAATGCCACTAAAATCGTAATAATGTCTCTTTTATATGAAGACAAATATGCAGAAGCAGACAAATGGATGAAAAAAATCCTCCAAAGGGATAAAGAACACGAATTTAATCCCGATATAGATAAAAAAGAACTCTTTTTTTTAAAAGAAACTTTTAGATACAAACCAATACTCAAGGTAGGAATGAAAGCCATAGGAAACTATCCACATATCATTTCATACGCTTCTTTCGGATTACACAACACCAACGAAATTCAAAAACAAATTCAACCTTCTTTCAGAGCAGGAATAAATCTTTTCATAAAAAAAGATATTCTAAAAAACATCACCATAGGAACAGGAATAGGATTTATGTGGCAACAATTTATCATATCAATACCTATAGATTACAAAACAGACCTCACAGAAACAGATTATATACTCCAAACCCCATTATTTTTAGAATATACTATAAGTCTTAAAAAAATACAACCCTATATAAACATCGGAGCAAACCTTAATTACCTATTCGCATCAACAGCAGACCTACAAAACAGAGCAGGCGGAGGAAAAATCCAAAATATATTCGGAGAAAACTTACTGAAACAAGAAGCCACCCTCAGAAAATCTATAAATATCAGCATTTTTGCAGGAATAGGGATAAAAATACCCATCAATAAACAATGGCATCTGTTTACCGAATTTCAATACCAACATATGACTACTGATTTTATGAACCCTAGTGAGAGATACAATAATCAAACTCTGATACAAAAAGGATCTTATGTAGATGATACCTTTAGAGTGAACTTAGCAACTCTCTCATTTGGAGCCGTAGCATCTATTTATAGCATAAAAAAAATTAAATAAAACGCTTACAAACTACAGAAAGGGGTTCCTAAAAACGGATCTTTTTTACACAATTTTTTCATAAATATTTTGATTCTGATTGATTTTTTTAATAGATATAAAATAAAATATTGAGAAATATTTCTTGAATCCATCAGTAAAGTATACTTTCATTTAAAACACAAGCAATTCTTAATTTATACCAACCATAATAATTGATTTACTTATAAAATATAAATACTTACATCTCAATGAAATAATTTTTACCCCAATTATTTTCGTTTTCAAAATATATTTGTAATATAAATACCCTCTTATAATAAAGTAAATTTTAAAAACACCACCATACCACCACAAGAAACTTAAACTAAAAAAAACATAGTTTTCTTCCATACACTCAATAGATACTAACATTATTCACATATAATATTAAATATAGGTCGTTCTATCGCTTCATAAATGAAGAGGAAAGTCCGGACAACACAGAGCATCGTACTTCCTAACGGGAAGGTATTTTGTCATCAAAACAAAATAACAGACAGTATCACAGAAAAGAAAACCGTCTTTTTAAGATAAGGGTGAAAAGGTGAGGTAAGAGCTTACCGTTTTGATAGTGATATCAAAAGCATGATAAACCTTACGAGTTGAAAGACCAAATAGGATCCGAAAAAAAGCTGCTCGCTTGTTTATTTGTTTCAAATAAATTCGGATTGGGTAGGTCGATAGAGTTGTTTGGCAACAAATAACCCAGATAAATGATAGAAACTCTCAAGAGAACAGAATCCGGCTTATAGACCTATATTTATATTATAATCACACTTAAAAAAAGTAATAATAATGAACCTTTACCCCTCAATTATCAAAGATTTATTCTTTTTTACCCCTATAATAATAAGCATACTAGGAATATTATTACTCTTTCTCATAGATATTTCCATCCCAAAAAATAAATATTCTCTTTTTATAAATCTTTCTATTCTCGTATTGAATTGCATTTTTTCTGGATTCTTTTTCCTCACAAAAACAAAAACCACAGACGTTTATATACTTTTTGACGGAACTTTTATATACGACATATATACAGAGTTCGGACTTATTTCTATAACAATATGTTGCTTTTTGAGTGTTTTTTTCTCCTACTCTTTTTTAAAAACAAAGCACGAATATTTTTATGTTTTTCTTGCCCTATTAACCTCGTCCCTTTTATTAATCACCTCGTCTCATTTTATTTCTCTTTTTATTTCTTTAGAAATGCTATCCGTTTGTTCTTATATATTAGCATGTTTTTCTGATAATAAAAAAAGTACGGAATCCGCTTTTAATTACTTATTATACGGCGTTCTTGCTTCAGGAGTTATGCTATATGCGATGAGTATTTTATACGGTATGGCAGGCAGTATGTACTATATGGATTATCAATTTATAACATCTCTCAGTAGTCAAAATTATAAAGTAGTTTTATTTTTTACATTACTTTTTTTGGTAGGATTATTTTTTAAAATAGGAATATTCCCATTCCATATATGGATGCCAAATGTATTTCAAAATTCTTCTCTTCCATTTGTTGCTATATTATCTACCATTCCTAAAATCGCCTGCTTTTTAGTTCTTTTCAGAATCCTTTCTATTTTTTTAGCGATACCATATTTTTCCCAAATACTTCTTCTTATCGGTATCGTAAGTATAACAAGCGGAAATGTATTAGCACTTATTCAAACAGATATTCGCAAAATGTTCGCTTACTCTTCTATATCCCATTCGGGCTTTTTATTCTTACTTCTTTCTTCTATAAGTAACTTTTCTTTTCATATTTTTTGCTATTACTCCATAGCATTAATAGGTATGAACTTTCTTTTTTTTTTACTAATAGATAAATTGGAACTTTTCCATAAAAAAACCTTTGAATCTATAAGCGGGATTGGAAAAAAAAATATATTACTTTCTCTATTCTTTATAATAGTACTTATTTCTTTGACAGGGTTACCACCCACAGCTGGTTTTTTTGCAAAGCTCTACGTGTTTTTATTTCTTTGGAAAAATTATATACACGGAGATATTTTTTCACTTATTATATTTTTTGCAGCTGTTTTAAATACGATACTTTCTCTTTTTTATTACATAAAAATCCCTTATTATCTTTTTTTAAAAAAAACAGAAGATACTGTAAAAAAAATCCCTCTTTCTTTTGAAAAAGATTATATTTTATATATTTTGACAATATTACTTATACTTTTATTTTTTATGCCTGAAATGATATAAAAAAACAAAAAATATGCACGAAATAAATTTTTCATTAAAACACTCAATAAAATAATCATTATTTTAATAAAAAGTGCAAAATAGCTTTGTAAAAAAGCAAATAATTTTAAAAAAAACTATAATTTTAAAAAAAGTATATAATTGCAAAGATTATATTTTAGTTATAACCTAAATAATTATGATTATAATATCAAAAAATGAATCCATTCCGAAAAATCACTTTTGATACATTTATAATTTTGTAAAAAGTTGATTATTAATAGTTTTAAAACTTTAAGTACTTTTGATTTTTGTAAAATCACTTTTCGGAGTAGACAAAATAAAAAAATAAAATAAAGGCGGACATAGCTCAGATGGTAGAGCGGCAGCCTTCCAAGCTGCAGGTCGCGGGTTCGAACCTCGTTGTCCGCTCTTAATACTAATAAAAGAGCATTTTTATATCTTTTTGTAAGATGAATGCCTTTATAGCTCAGGGGTAGAGCACTTCCTTGGTAAGGAAGAGGTCAGGGGTTCAAATCCCCTTGAAGGCTCATATTTAAATATTTGTATTTTTTTTACTATAAATATATAAATATATTTTTAAATTATTATAACTCAATTCATATTTTAACATATATCAAAATATCAAATAATGGCTAAAGAAAATTTTAACCGAAATAAACCGCATGTCAACATCGGAACAATAGGACACGTAGATCACGGTAAAACTACCCTTACCGCCGCTATAACTAAAGTATTAGCAAAAAAAGGATTAGCAGAAGTAAGAGAATTTTCCTCTATAGATAATGCACCCGAAGAAAAAGAAAGAGGTATTACCATCAATACTGCTCACGTAGAATATCAAACAAATAATAGACACTATGCACACGTTGACTGTCCTGGTCACGCTGATTATGTGAAAAATATGGTTACTGGAGCTGCACAAATGGACGGAGCAATATTAGTAGTAGCAGCAACAGACGGACCTATGCCTCAAACAAGGGAACATATTCTTCTTGCAAGACAGGTAGGAGTACCAGCAATAGTTGTCTTTATGAATAAAGTAGATTTAGTAGATGACCCCGAATTATTGGACCTCGTAGAAATGGAAATAAGAGATCTTCTTACATTTTATAAGTTCCCCGGGGATAAAATACCTGTTATTCGCGGCTCTGCTTTAGGAGGACTGAATGGAGATGCAAATTGGGTTTCTAAAATAGAAGAACTCATGGCACAAGTAGATTCTTATATTCCACAACCAGTTCGTTCTACTGAAAAAGATTTTTTACTTCCTGTGGAAGACGTGTTCTCTATAACAGGTCGTGGAACAGTAGGAACAGGAAGAATAGAAAGAGGAGTTATTAATAGTGGGGAAACAGTAGAAATAGTAGGAATGGGAGCAGAAGGATTAAAATCTACCGTTACTGGGGTAGAAATGTTTCGTAAGATATTAGATAGAGGTGAAGCAGGCGATAATGTAGGATTATTATTACGTGGTATTGAAAAAACTCAAATACGCCGCGGTATGATTATATGTAAGCCAGGATCCGTAAAACCACATGCTCATTTTAAAGCAGAAGTATACGTTTTGTCTAAAGAAGAAGGAGGACGACATACTCCATTTTTTAACAAATATAGACCTCAATTTTATTTTAGAACCACAGACGTTACAGGAGAAATAACACTTCCAAGTGGAAGAGAAATGGTTATGCCAGGAGACAATCTTACTATAGACGTAAAACTACTCAGTAAAATAGCATTAGAAGTAGGTCTTAGGTTTGCAATACGAGAAGGAGGAAGGACAGTAGGTGCAGGACAAGTAACGGAAATACTTGACTAAAAAAGAGATATATACTCGGTATAAAATCTGAGATACGGGCGTAGCTCAATTGGTAGAGTGCCGGTCTCCAAAACCGTAGGTTGGGGGTTCGAGTCCCTCCTCCCGTGCTTCTCTTTCAATATATTGGTTACTAAAAAAAATATGAATAAAATAAAATTTTTTGTTATATCTTCATACGAAGAAATGATGACAAAAGTTACTTGGCCTAGTTATATTTCTTTACGAAAAAACGCTACTATGATACTTATATCTGCTATAATTTTTGCAATATTAGTAGGTATTGTAGATAGAGTTTTTGAACAAATTTTACAATTTATTTATAACACCGTTTAATGTAAACTATAATTACGATGCAGTTAAATTGGTATGCAATAAAAGCAATTACAGGGCAAGAAAAGAAAATAAAAACATTTTTGGAAACAGAAATTAGTAGACAAAAATTGCAAAATTATATTTCCGAAATACTTATACCAGTTGAAAAAGTATATGAGGAAAGAAAAGGAAAAAGATATGTAAGAGAAAAAAAAATATTTGGAGGTTATATATTTATATTTGCAGATGTAAGTCATGGCGAGGTGTTGCATACAGTAAATTATACACCTGGCGTTTTAGGATTTGTTGGATCTAAAGATAAAACAGATAAAAATCCAACTCCACTAAGACAAAATGAAATTAATCGTATACTAGGAAAAATGGAAGAAGCAGAGGAAGCCCTGGTAAAACAAAATATCTCATTTTCTCCTGGCCAATCTGTGAAAGTGATAGATGGACCTTTTACCGGTTTTTTTGCAACCGTGCAAGAAGTATTTGAAGAAAGAAAAAAAATAAATGTTACTGTAAAAATTTTTGGACGTAATACATTAGTAGAATTAAATTACTCACAAGCAGAAAAAGAATCATAAAACCAAAGAATTATATGGCAAAAGAAATAACAGGATATATAAAATTACAAGTAAAAGGAGGAGAAGCAAACCCATCTCCACCCGTAGGGCCTGCCTTAGGGAGCAAGGGATTAAATATAATGGAGTTTTGTAAACAATTTAATGCTCGTACTCAGGATAAGAAAGGGAGTTTAATACCAGTTCTTATAACTGTTTATAACGATAAAACCTTTGATTTTGTTGTAAAAACACCACCAGCACCACTGCTGATACTAGAAGCAAGTAAATCAAAATTAGGTTCTGCGCAACCAAACCGTAATAAAGTAGGAAACATTACATGGGATCAAGTGCAAAAAATAGCAGAAATAAAAATGCCCGATCTCAATGCTTTTACTCTTAAATCTGCTATGAAAATGATAAGTGGAACAGCTAGAAGCATGGGAATTACTGTCACCGGAAAAGCACCTTGGAATTAAATAGATACTTTAAAAATAATGAAAAAATTAACAAAAAACCAAAAAACATCTATTCTAAAATACGATGCCGATAAAATATATTCTCTTGAAGAAGCTTGCAAAATAGTAAAAGAAATAACATTTACAAAATTTGATTCTTCTGTGGATATAGATATGAGATTAGGTGTGGATCCTAAAAAATCTGACCAAATGGTAAGAGGAGTTGTTTCTTTACCGCATGGAATAGGAAAATCTGTAAGAGTATTAGTTTTATGTACTCCAGAAAAAGAAGATGAAGCGAGGGAATCTGGTGCCGACTATGTAGGATTAGAAGAATATATAAAGAAAATAGAAGGGGGATGGGTAGATATAGATGTTATAATCACTATGCCTATTATTATGGCAAAAGTAGGAAAACTTGGAAAAATACTAGGACCAAGGGGACTGATGCCAAATCCTAAATCAGGAACGGTAACATTAGAGGTAGGAAAAGCAGTAAAAGAAGTAAAAGCAGGAAAAATAGATTTTAAAATAGATAAAGCAGGAATAATTCATACAAGTATCGGGAAAACATCCTTTGAATCTGAAAAAATTAAAGAAAATGCATTAGAAATACTTCAAACAGTAGCCCGATTAAAACCATCTTCTTCTAAAGGTATATATTTTAAAAGTATTTACTTATCTAGTACTATGAGTAAGAGTATTCAAATAGATAAAAACACAATAATAGGAATATAATAAACATGAACAGAGAAAAAAAAGGAGTTTTGATAGAAGAACTCAAAGAAAAATTTGCAAAAACACCTTATTTTTATGTAACAGATACTTCAGGATTTACAGTATCAGAAATAAATTCTTTTAGACGTATTTGTTTTCAAAATGGTCTTGAATATAAAGTATTTAAAAATACTATTATAAAAAAAGCATTAGATACACAAAATGTAGATTATTCTTCATGGAATAAAAAAGTGTTAAAAGGATTTTCTGGGATTATTTTTTGCAATAGTTCTGCAAAAATACCTGCAAAAGTGATAAAAGAATTTCAACAGAAAGATAAAAATAAAAGACCTACGTTTAAGGCTGCTTCCATAGAATCAGATTTTTTTATTGGGGAAGAAAATTTAGAAATACTCCTTAATATTAAATCTAAGAATGAGTTAGTAGGAGATATTGTTACACTCTTACAATCCCCGATGAAAAAGTTAGTTACCACTATTCAGAGTGGTAATAATACATTGACAGGAGTTTTAAAAACACTGTCAGAAAAATAATAATTTTTAAATAATAATAATATAAGTAATAATTAAAATGACAGATTTAAAAGCAATAGCTGAACAATTAGTAAATTTATCAGTAAAAGAAGTAAATGAATTAGCAAAAATTCTTAAAAACGAATATGGCATAGAGGCAGCTACATCTCCAGTTGTAATGGCAGGAGGCATTGCACCTGGTGGTAATACAGCGACAGCAGTACCTGAAAAAACATCTTTTGATGTGATTTTAAAAGCAGCGGGAGCGAATAAATTAGGTGTTATAAAACTAGTAAAAGATCTGACAGGATTAGGATTAAAAGAAGCAAAAGATCTTGTTGATAATGCTCCTAAACCTTTAAAGGAAGGAGTACAAAAAGACGAAGCCGCTGCACTAAAAACCAAATTAGAAGAATTAGGAGCTGAGGTAGAAGTAAAATAATAATGTGTTTTTTAGTTTAAAAGATCCGAATAATACGGATCTTTTAACTAAATGTTGTGAAAGGTCAAAAATATTTATTGAATTATTGCGTTTGTGAAATATATTTTATTTTCACTATAAAATTATAGAGAAATTAGTACTCATACTTCTAAAATAACATTGTTTTGAATACATTACATAACACTAAAAGAATAAATTTTGCTAAAGTAAAGATTCCGAAAGAAACAGAATTTAACTACCCTAATTTTTTAGATATTCAAACTTCCTCGTTTCAAGAATTCATTCAATTAGACATAGCAAATCAAGATAAAAAAAAGCAAAGTTTATACCAGCTTTTTTGTGATATATTTCCCATTTCTGATGCAAGGAAAAATTTTACTATAGAATTTGTAGATTATTCTATTGACATTCCTAGATATTCAATAGAGGAATGCATAGATAGAGGGCTGACCTACTCTGTTCCTTTCAAAGTCAAGTTCAAAGTAACCTCTTATTCTTTTGACAATAAAGAACCTACTATTTATGAACAAGAGATTTTTTTAGGAAACATACCTTACATGACTCAGAGAGGATCTTTTGTTATTAACGGAGCTGAACGAGTCATAGTTTCACAATTACACAGATCTCCTGGTGTGTTTTTTGCTCAAAGCAGACATACGAATGGAACAAAATTATATTCTGCTCGTGTTATACCTTTTACAGGAGCATGGATAGAATTTGCTACAGATGCCAATAATATAATGTATGCTTATATTGACAGAAAAAAAAAGTTTCCAATAACTACTCTATTACGTGCTATAGGATATAGTACGGATAAAAGTATATTAGATATCTTTGGACTTTCTGAAGATGTTCCTGCAACGAGAGATGATTTGATGAAAAATATAGGAAGAAAGCTTGCAGCACGAGTTATACACACTTATATGGAAGACTTTATTGATGAAGATACAGGCGAAGTAATCTCTATTGAAAGGAACCAGATTAAATTAGAACGAGATTATATACTAAAGGAAGAAGACATATCTATAATATTAGAATCAAAAGTTTCTTATATTATCGTTCATAGAGAAGATATAAACTTGAGTGAATATTCTATTATTTATAATACTTTACAAAAAGATAGTTCTAATTCTACAAAAGAAGCAGTTGAACAAATATATAGACAGTTGAGAAATGCAGAAGCGCCAGATGAACAAACTGCAAAAGATATAATCCATAATTTGTTTTTTAGCGAAAAAAGATATGATTTGGGCAAAGTAGGTCGCTATAGAATTAATAAAAAACTCAAAATGGATTCAAAAAAACATTCAGAATCTGTTCTTACTGTTCATGATATTATTGAAATAATAAAGTATCTTGTAGGATTAGTAAACTCTAGAGCAATAGTTGATGACATAGATCATTTGGGGAATAGAAAAGTAAGAACTGTTGGTGAACAATTATATAATCTTTTTTATGTAGGATTATCCAGAATGGCAAGAATTATTGCGGATAAAATGAATATGAAAGATGTTGAAGAGTTTAAACCTATTGATTTAGTAAGCCCTAAAACTCTTATCACGGTTATAAATTCTTTTTTTGGTACGAGTCAGCTTTCTCAATTTATGGATCAAACCAATCCTTTAGCAGAAATCACACATAAAAGAAGACTAACGGCTTTGGGGCCTGGTGGGCTTTCTCGAGATAGAGCTGGGTTTGAGGTGCGTGATATTCATTACACACATTATGGACGTTTATGTACCATCGAAACCCCCGAAGGTCCTAACATAGGACTCATCTCTTCTCTTTGTGTTTATGCAAAAATTAATCCTATGGGATTTATAGAAACCCCATATAGAAAGGTAAAAAATGGTAAGGTCACGGATGATATAGTTTATTTATCTGCAGAAGAAGAAGAAAATTGTTATATTGCCCAGTCCCACATGAAATTAGATAATAAAGGGTTCTTTTTAGATGGGAAAATCAAATCACGATACGGTGCGGATTTTCCATTAGTATCCCCAGATAAAATTTCTTATATGGATATTGCTCCCGATCAAATAGTCTCTATAGGTGCGTCTCTTATTCCATTTTTAGAACATGACGATGCAAATAGAGCACTTATGGGGTCTAACATGCAAAGGCAAGCAGTTCCTTTAATATTACCAGAAGCCCCTATTGTTGCTACCGGTTTTGAACATAAGCTTATCATGGATTCTAAAAATTTTATAATATCTGAAAAAGATGGAATTGTAAAATATGTAGATTCTACGAAAATTATTATAGAAAATTATAGAACTGATTTCGAAAAACAAGTTTCTTTTGATGATGATGAACAGGTTTATTCTCTACCTAAATATAGACGGACTAACCAAGATACTGTCTTAAATATGAGACCTATTGTTTTTAAAGGAGATGAAGTGAAACAAGGACAAATTTTATGCGAAGGTTTTGCTACCGAAAAAGGAGAGCTTGCTTTAGGACGCAATCTAAAAGTTGCGTTTATGCCATGGCAAGGTTATAATTTTGAGGATGCTATTGTTATATCAGAAAAAGTTGTTTCAGAAGACATTTTTACTTCTGTTCATATAGAAGAATTTAGATTAGGAGTAAAAGATATGAAAAGAGGAGAAGAAGAATTAACTTCTGAGATACCGAATATGAGCGATGAGGTTATAAAAAATTTAGACGAAAACGGAATAGTAAGGGTTGGTTCCCCTGTAAAAGAAGGTGATATACTTATAGGAAAAATAACCCCAAAAGGAGAATCTGATCCTTCTCCGGAAGAAAAATTACTAAAAGCTATTTTTGGCAATAAAGCAGGAGATGTGAAAGATGCTTCATTTAGAGCCCCTGCTTCTTTAAGAGGAGTGGTGATAAATACTCAACTTTTTTCACGTATAAAGAAAGATAATAAAACTAAGATAAAAAAAGATATGGATTTATTGAAAGATAAGTACAGTCAAAATCTATCGAAGTTAAAACGTGCATGCATAGAAAAATTAACATTATTGCTTGATGGTAAAATTTGCCAAGGAATAAAACATAGATATAGTAATGATGTGATTTCACATGGTGTAAAATTGAATGGAAATCTAATAACAGAAATGCTATTCCCTAATAAAAATAATTATAGAGATGAAAGCGGTTATTCTGTTCCTGAGGAAACAAATCTTATAGCAGATGTTGTTTTTGAAAATTGGACAGATGATATAGAAACAAACAAAGCAATAGTTACGCTACTAAATAATTATTCTAAAAAATGGGCTGAAATATCTGCAAATTTTAAAAAAAATAAATATATTTTAGAAACAGGAGACGAACTTCCCACGGAAATAGTAAAATTAGCAAAAGTATATGTTGCCAAAAAGCGGAAATTAAAAGTAGGAGATAAAATGGCAGGAAGACACGGAAATAAAGGCGTAGTAGCAAAAATAGTAAGACAGGAAGATATGCCTTTTATGGAAGATGGGACCCCTGTAGATGTAGTTTTAAATCCACTTGGTGTTCCATCTCGTATGAATATAGGTCAAATATACGAGACTGTTTTGGGATGGGCCGGATTGAAATTAGGAATAAAATATACAACCCATATATTTGACGGAGCAACATTGCAAGAAGTGTCAAATGAATTAAAAAAAGCAGGGTTACCTCCCTTTGGGAGAGATTATCTATATGATGGACTGACCGGGGAAAAGTTTGAACAACCTGTTACAGTGGGTGTTATCTATATGCTTAAATTAGGACATTTAGTTGATGATAAAATGCATGCAAGATCTATAGGTCCCTACTCACTTATTACACAACAACCTTTAGGTGGTAAAGCACAATTCGGGGGGCAACGTTTTGGAGAAATGGAAGTATGGGCTATAGAAGCTTTTGGAGCATCACATATACTCCAAGAAATATTAACTATAAAATCTGATGATGTGGTAGGCCGTGCTAAAGCATACGAATCCATTGTAAAAGGTGAAAGTTTACGTACTCCTGGAATCCCTGAGTCTTTCAATGTTCTTATTCAAGAATTAAGAGGATTGGGATTAGAAATAAATTTAGAGAAATAAAAATAATATAATTTCAAAAATAAATTATTTGTTATGATATTCAAAAGAAATAAAAGTATAAATACCGATTTTACAAAAATATCGATAGGCATTGCTTCCCCAGAATCTATTTTAGAAAATTCTTTTGGAGAAGTGAAAGAAGCCGAAACTATTAATTATAGAACTTATAAACCTGAAACAGATGGTCTTTTTTGTGAACGGATTTTTGGACCTATAAAAGATTGGGAATGCCACTGTGGAAAATATAAAAGAATAAGATATAAAGGAGTAACGTGTGATAGGTGTGGGGTAGAGGTTACGGAAAAAAAAGTTCGTAGAGAAAGAATGGGACACATAGAGTTGGTAGTCCCTGTAGCTCATATTTGGTATTTTAAATGTCTTCCAAACAAAATAGGCTATATTTTAGGAATACCCTCTAAAAAATTAGATCAAATTATCTATTACGAAAAATATGTAGTCATACAACCAGGTGTATGTGCTCAAAATGGATTAAATGAACTAGATTTTTTAACCGAAAATGAGTATATAAATATAATGGAAAATATTCCAACTGATAACCAGACCTTTGATGATTCTAATCCTCATAAATTTATTGCTAAGACAGGATCTGATGCAATAGAAACTCTCTTAAAAAAAGTTGATTTAGATAGTGTTTCTTATACATTAAGGCAAAGTATACATTCTGAATCATCACAGCAAAAAAAAATAGAATCTCTAAAAAGATTACGAGTTATAGAAGCATTTCGTACTTCCAAAGGGAAAAGACAAAATAAACCAGAATGGATGATACTAAAAGTTATTCCGGTTATTCCACCTGAGCTGAGGCCTTTGGTAGCTTTGGACGGTGGTAGATTCGCAACATCTGATTTGAATGATTTTTACAGAAGAGTTATTATTCGTAATAATAGATTAAAAAAACTTATAGATATAAAAGCTCCAGAAGTTGTTTTAAGAAACGAAAAAAGAATGCTCCAAGAGGCAGTAGATGCGTTATTAGATAATTCTAGAAAAGTAGGAACCTCGGGCAGATCAGAAGGAGGAGGTACAACAAAATCACTTTCAGATATGCTGAAAGGAAAACAAGGAAGATTTAGAAAAAACCTACTTGGAAAAAGAGTCGACTATTCAGGTAGATCTGTTATAGTAGTAGGTCCGGAGCTCAAAATACATGAATGTGGATTACCAAAAGAAATGGCTGCTGAATTATTTAAACCTTTTATTATAAGAAGATTAATAGAACGAGGAATAACTACTACAGTAAAAGATGCTAAAAGAATCATAGATTTAAAAGATCCTCGTATTTGGGATATATTAGAAAATATACTAAAGGGACATCCAATTTTACTCAATCGCGCTCCCACGCTTCATAGAATGGGAATCCAAGCATTTCAACCAAAACTTATAGAACACAAGGCTATTCAATTACATCCCCTGGTTTGTACCGCTTTTAATGCTGATTTTGATGGGGATCAAATGGCTGTTCACGTACCATTAGGGCAAGAAGCTATATTAGAAGCATCTCTTTTAATGATAGCTTCTAATAATATTTTAAATCCGGCTAATGGTGCTCCCATTTGTGTTCCATCGCAAGATATGGTACTAGGGCTGTACTACATGACAAAAGGGCGTAAAAGTACTCCCAATGAAAAAATTTTAGGGGAAGGAATAACTTTCTATTCCCCCGAAGAAGTTGTTATAGCTTTTAACGAGAAAAAATTATCTAAGCACGCTTATATAAAAGTACGGGTAAAAGTGAGAGATGAAAATGAAGAACTCAAAACAAGTATTATAGAAACAGTTGCTGGAAGAGTATTATTTAATTTATGCATCCCCGAAGAAGTTGGTTTTTTAGATGAATTATTAACAAAAAAGAAACTCCAACAAATTATTAGCTTAGTGTTCAAGGTATGTGGAATGTCTCGCACCTCACAGTTTTTAGATGATATAAAAGAGTTAGGATTTAAGTATGCATACCAAGGTGGCTTATCTATAGGATTGAGTGACATTAATATTCCAAATGAGAAAAAAGATTTTATAGAAAATGCTCAAAAACAAATAGAAAATGTTTTAACCAATTATTATGGAGGTCTTATTGGTGAGAATGAAAAATATAATAAAGTTATAGATATATGGACACGGGTAAATGTTGATCTTACGGCAAAACTTTTAAAAAATTTAGAAGAAGATAACCAAGGATTCAACTCCATATATATGATGATGCACTCCGGAGCTCGTGGAAGTAAAGAACAAGTAAGACAATTAGCAGGAATGCGAGGATTAATGGCAAAACCTCAAAAAAATATACAAGGAGCCATAGGAGAAATTATAGAAAACCCTATCATATCTAATTTTAAAGAAGGATTGGAAGTTTGGGAATATTTTATTTCTACACATGGAGCAAGAAAGGGATTAGCCGATACTGCTTTAAAAACAGCGGATGCGGGTTATCTTACACGCCGTCTTATAGATGTAACTCAAGATGTTATTATAAATGAAGTAGATTGTGACACACTGAGGGGTATCACTATTTCTGCAGTGGTAGATAAAACAAATGACGAAGTTATAGAATCACTTTCAGATAGAATTTTAGGAAGAGTATCTCTCCATGATATTTACGAACCATTAACAGGTAAACTTATAATATCTGCAGGACAAGAAATAAGAGAAGATATTGCTATGCAAATAGAAAAATCTAATATAGAAGAAGTGGAAACAAGATCTGTTCTTACTTGTGAAAGTGAAAAAGGAGTATGTAGTAAATGCTATGGAAGAAATTTTTCAAGTGGAAGAATGGTAGAAATAGGAGAACCTGTTGGAGTAATCGCCGCACAATCTATAGGGGAACCAGGTACTCAGCTTACACTAAGAACATTTCACGTGGGAGGAGCTGCATCCAATATAGCTGTAGAAAATACTATTAAAGCAAAATTCCCTGGTATTGTAGAATTTGAAGAACTGAGATCTGTCGTGTTAGATAAAGGGAATCAAAAAAATACAGTAGTATTAGGACGTTCAGGTGAAATAAAAATTAAAGATGAAAAAACGGGTAAAATACTCATAAGTCAAAATGTACCTTACGGTACTATATTACGAGTAAATGAAAACGAAAAAGTAGAAAAAGGGCAAGAACTTTGTTACTGGGATCCGTACAATGCTGTCATTCTCTCAGAATATAATGGAAAGGTACAACTGATCCACATAGAAGAAGGAATAACTTTTAAAGAAGATTATGATGAGCAGACCGGAAGAACCGAAAAAATAATAACGGAATCAAAAGATAAAAATAAAACTCCTACAATACTCATATTAAAAGAAGAACAGGTCACAAAAGAATACAGTTTGCCAGTGGGTGCCCATCTTACAGTTGAAGATGGACAAATCATATACAAAGGAGAAATTATAGCCAAAATACCTCGTGTTACTTCTAAATACAGAGATATAACCGGAGGACTTCCACGTGTAACAGAACTATTCGAAGCCAGAAATACATCTAACGTTGCAGTAGTAAGCGAAATAGATGGAGTAATATCTTATGGACAACTCAGAAAGGGAAACAGAGAAATAATTGTAGAATCTAAGGATGGGTACAAGAAAAAATACATGGTTCCTCTTACAAAACACATAATAGTTCAAGATAATGATTTTGTAAAAGCTGGAGGATCGCTTACAGACGGAGTTATTAGTTTGGCGGATATTTTAGCAATAAAAGGCACTACAGCTGTTCAAGAATACTTAGTAAATGAAATCCAAGAAGTATATAGATTACAAGGAGTAAAGATAAATGATAAACACATAGAGGTTATTGTTAGACAGATGATGCAAAAAGTTGTAATAGTAGATTCTGGAGATACTACACTTTTACCAAACCAAATTATAGATAAAATACTTTTTAGAAAAGAAAATGAATCTATTATGGATAAAAAAATAGTAGTAGATACGGGAGATTCTACAAATTTAAAAGCGGGACAAATAATTTCATTAAAAATGTTACGAAATGAAAACACTTTTCTTAAAAGTAAAGAACTCGAACCTGTTACAGTAAGAAATGTTAATGCTGCTGTTTCTAGACCAATACTACAAGGAATAACCCAAGCTTCTTTAGATACAGAAAGCTTCTTATCTGCCGCATCTTTTCAAGAAACTACTAAAGTATTAAGTGAAGCCGCTATAAAATCTAAAACAGATACTTTAAATGGGTTAAAAGAAAATGTGTTGATTGGACATCTCATCCCTGCAGGAACAGGAGTTAAAAAATTTAACGAATACGCCGTTGGCTCTAACAGTACTTATCTCTACCTCTATAACAAAGAATATAATACAAAAACACATAACTTACAATAAACAATGGAAGAAAATAAAAAAAAAATAAATCAATCACAGCAAATAACTATTGAATTAAGTGAAGACATTGCTGGTGGCATATATTCTAACCTTGTTATGATATCCCATTCTCAAACAGAGTTTGTAATAGATTTTATTTCTCTTTTGCCAGGTGTTACTAAAGCAAAAGTAAAATCTAGAATAATAGTTACACCAGAACATGCAAAAAGACTTTTACATGCTCTCCAAGAGAACATCAAAAAATATGAATATACATTTGGAGAAATAGACAATACAGAAGACATATCAAAGATACCTTTTCATTTCGGCGGGGAAATAGCCGAAGCATAATTTATAGATAAAATAATACTAAATAAATACTAAATGCCTACTATTCAACAATTAGTTCGTAAAGGAAGAGCAGGATTAAAATGGAAATCAAAATCCCCTGCATTAACATCTTGCCCGCAAAGAAAAGGAGTATGTACCAGAGTTTATACTACTACTCCTAAAAAACCAAATTCTGCAATGAGAAAAGTTGCAAGAGTTCGTTTAACAAATAAAAAAGAAGTAAATGCTTATATACCAGGTGAAGGACATAATTTGCAAGAGCACTCTATAGTTCTCATAAGAGGAGGAAGAGTAAAAGATTTACCAGGTGTAAGATATCACATCATTAGAGGAACCTTAGATACAGCAGGTGTAGAAAAACGATACAAAAGCCGTTCTAAATATGGTGCTAAAAAACCTAAAGCAAAAAAAAACACACCGGACACTAAAACTAAAGATAATAAAAAAACTAAAAAATAAACCATGAGAAAAACAAAACCAAAAAAAAGATACGTACTACCAGACCCTAAGTTTGGTGATACACTGATTACAAAATTTGTAAATAACCTTATGTATGATGGAAAAAAAAGCATCTCTTACTCCATTTTTTACGATGCTATCAGTATAATAGAAAAAAAAACAAATGAAAATGGAATAGAGGTATGGAAAAAAGCTCTCAATAATGTAACACCCTCTGTAGAAGTAAAAAGCAGAAGAATAGGAGGAGCTACCTTTCAAGTACCAGTGGAAGTAAGAGCCGAAAGAAAAATATCCCTGAGCATAAAATGGCTTATTAAATACGCAAGGTCCCGCGGTGAAAAAACCATGACCGATAAACTTGCAGCTGAAATAATAGCTGCTTCTAAAAAAGAAGGAGCATCTGTCAAAAAACGAGACGATGTTCATAAAATGGCGGAAGCCAATAAAGCTTTCTCCCACTTTAGATTATAATTACAAAATACTTTTTTATTTGGTATTCTTAATTTGATATAGTTTTAGTAAATTCTTAGTAGAGCTTCCATTGTTTAAACAATTGAAAACCAAACTTTTTAAAACATAAAAAACACTAATTTTATAAAATCTATATTACATTAACAATACCTTTTTATTTTCATGCAAGTGTATTTTAACAATACTAAAGATGCAAGCATAACCATATATTAGAAAATGAAACAAGCATAACCATATATTAGAAAATGAAAATAGATATAACCAAATACATAGGGAAAGACCGCGGCGTATGGTTTATTATATATGCAGTGATTTCTTCTTTTTGTTTATATTCTTGTGCTTTTGCTTTTAGAAAAGCATTTTCTGTTTCTACGTATGAAGGCCTCATGTATTGGAATATTGATTATAAAGTATGGCTGATTACTTTTCAAGTAGTTGGTTATATGACTTCTAAGTTTTTAGGAATAAAATACGTATCCGAGTCTCCCCCTGAAAAAAGAGCATTTACCATTCTTTTTATGATGATAATAGCAATGTTATCTCTCTTTTTGTTTGCTATTACCCCACCTCCGTATAATATTATTTTTATGTATTTTAATGGATTACCCCTTGGAATGGTATGGGGATTAGTATTTGGATATTTAGAAGGAAGACGAAGTACTGAAATATTAGGAGCGGGGGTTTCTGCAAGTTTTATATTTGGATCAGGGCTGGCAAAAAGTATCGGAAAATTTGTAATAGTAAATTGGGGTGTGGATGAATTCTGGATGCCTTTTGTCGTAGCGCTTTTGTTTATGGCGCCACTTTGTGTTTTTTTATTCATGTTGAATTTGTTGCCGCCACCCGATGAGTTAGACGAAAAAGAAAGAACTAAAAGGATCCCGATGAACAAAAAAAGCCGAAAAGATTTTTTCGTTTCTCTCTCACATGGGCTTATCCTTTTGATAATAGCATATATGCTTCTAACAGCTTTTAGAGAATTTAGAGATAATTTTATGGCAGAGATATGGAAAGAATTAGGAGAAAATGATACTTCTCTCTTTGCATATACAGAAACTATAATTGCTATAGGAACTCTTATTATCTGCGGAAGTGTTATGTTCATAAAAAATAATAAGAATGCAATGATAATAAACCATCTTATTGTTATTTTTGGGATTTTTTTGGTAGGGATTTCTAATGTTGCTTTTGAATATGGTGTAATAAATTCATTTTGGTGGATGACACTCATAGGGATGGGACTTTATATGGGATACGTTCCTTTTAACAGTATCTTTTTTGAAAGAATAATAGCAGCATTTCGTTATGTAAGTAATGTGGGTTTTTTGATATACCTTGCAGATGCTTTTGGATATTTAGCAAGTGTGAATGTTCTTTTTTATAAACAATTCGGACAGAGAAATACGAGCTGGTTACATTTTTTTATTTCATCGGGATATGTTTTATCTTTCATCGGGAGTATTCTTATGGTAGCATCTCTTATTTATTTTTTAAAAAAATTATCGTGGGTAGAACAACAAAATACGTATTTAAAAGTTGATTCTAAAAAATGATTTTTTGTGCGAGAAAGAATACCAAAAAAGGGGTTGTCCTAAAATGATATTTTTTTTGTAACCATTTTATAAATATTCTGGTTTTGATTGATACGTATGATTTTTAATTTTTACTGTTTATAAAACAAAAGATTTCGCTTTTAAAAATGTGTTTTAAATGCGTGTTGGTAATTTTAAATGTTATTTTTGAATACAATGGTGAGTCCACCCAAAAAATACTTTTGATACATTTATAATTTTGTGAATAGTTGGTTATAAATGGTTTTAAAACTCAATATTTCTGTAAAAACGATTTTTCGGGGAGGATTCATATTTCAAATAATTTTTTTTAATAATGATAGAGCAAAAACTACATTCTACAAAGGTATTCTTTTTTGATAAAGAGTATATTTCAGAGTTCGTATATGGTGGAGTAGACGGAGCGGTTACAACCTTTGCGGTAGTGGCGGGTGCGGCAGGAGCTGGAGCGGATATCAGATGGGTGCTGATATTTGGTTTTGCTAATTTGATAGCAGACGGTTTTTCTATGTCTGTGGGGAGTTTTTTTTCTACCAAATCGGATATTGATAACTACAAAAAGCATGAGGATATTGAATATTGGGAAGTGGAGCATCTGCGAGAGAAAGAAATACAAGAAATCAGGGAAATTTATGAAAACAAAGGGTTTTCGGGGAAATTATTAGAGCAGGTGGTGGAAGTTATTATTTCCAATAAAAAAGTTTGGGTGGATACTATGATGAAGGAAGAACTACAGATGACACAGGAATCAAAGACTCCGATTAAGAACGCACTTATGACCTTTTTTTCTTTCAATATAGTAGGGTTGATTCCTTTGTTGGCGTATCTTGGAGCGTGGTTAATGGATATGAAAGAGAGTTCTTTTTTATTCTCTTTATCATGTGTATCTACGGGCTTCGCTCTTTTATTTGTGGGTTATTTACGGGGCATAGCTACTAAAACAAATAGATTTATATGTGTTATGCAGACCTTATTATTAGGGGGCTTAGCTGCTGCAATAGCATATTACGTAGGAGAGGTTCTCTCTCGATATTTTTAATGTATGCTTCCCATCCCGATAAAATCTCTTTCTTTTTTAAAGGATATTTTGTATCTATCTATTTTTTCTTTTGGCGGGGCTTCTTCCCATCTTTCTTTATTTCTCAATCAATTAGTTATAAAAAAAAAATATCTGACTGAAAAAGAATTGTTAGAAATAAATGCTCTCTGTCAGCTTGTCCCCGGTCCCACTTCCACACAAACTCTCGTATTAATAGCATATAAAATTGGGAAAGCAAAACTTTCTTACCTCTGCTTGCTCATCTGGTGTTTTCCTGCGGTATTTTTGATGATTTGTTCGGCAATCTGCATTACCTTTATTCAAATAAAAACGGCAGATGCTCTGCATTTTACTCGGTTTGTGCAACCAATAGCCATTGGGATGGTATCCTACACTGCTGTAGAAATATCAAAAAAAACTATTACCACAAAGTCATCTTTCTGTCTTGCTCTGGTATCTATTCTCATATCTTTTTTCTTCGGTTCGCCGTATGTTTTTCCCGTTTTATTATTATTAGGAGGTGCTTTTACAGGTTTGAAGTATAAAAATTATGAAAAACAGATAAAAGAGCACGTACATATTTCTTGGAAAAACTTTATCCTATGGGTAGTAGTGTTAATAATTGTGGCAATTACTGGAAATGCAACGAATTCATTACCGATACTTTTGTTTGAAAACTTTTACAGAAATGGAAGTATGGTTTTTGGAGGAGGGCACGTACTTATACCTTTTTTATTCTCTGAATTTGTAGAATTAAAAAAATATATAACATCGGATGAGTTTTTAACGGGATATGCTCTTCAACAAATTTTTCCTGGACCTTTTTTTTCATTTAGTGCTTTTATAGGAACGCTCTCTATGAGAGGAGAAAACATATATTGGCAGATAGTAGGAGGTTTTATGGCATCTATGGGGATATTTTTGCCAGGTACTTTTTTTATTTTTTTTATCTATTCCTTTTGGGAACAATTAAAAAAATATAGATTCGTCCGTGCTTCTATAGAGGGAATTAATGCTACCAGTACGGGGATTCTCATTAGCTCTATTTTTTTACTCAAAAATCCTTTTTTATTTGTATGGTATGATCCTTGTATTATAGTTTCTACTTTTATACTCCTTAAATACACAAAAGTCCGCATATATTTTATAGTTGTTTTCGGGTTACTCTGCGGGCTTTTTTTGTAATAAACGATAAATACTCCCCACTTACTTTTGAGAGTGGGCAGGTTTATAAATGGCGGGAGTGTATATTCTCAATCTTTTGAGAAAATACCCAAAAGAAACATTTAATACACCCATTCCATATTTTATGCTTCTTTGAAAGCTGATGGAGGAGGCATCTTCAAAGTATTTAGTGGGACAAGTTACTTCTGCAATATTATATCCCGCAGCAAATATCTGTGCTACCATTTCGTTATCGAAGACAAAGTCGTTACTATTATTTTCATAATTTACTTTTAATAGAACGTCTCTGTGGAACGCTCTATAACCTGTATGATATTCACTGAGTTTTTCATTCATAAGGATGTTTTGAGTAAGGGTAAGAAACCTATTAAAAATATATTTGTAAAGAGGCATTCCTCCTCGTAAAGCACCTTTTCCTAGTATGCGGGATCCAAAAACTACGGGGTATAAACCTGTGGCTATAATACTTGCCATAGCGTGTATAAGAAGCGGGGTATATTGATAATCAGGATGAAGCATTATGATGACATCGGCATTGATTTCTAAAGCTTTTTTATAGCAGGTTTTTTGATTTCCTCCGTATCCTTTATTTTCAGCGTGATTAATAATGTGTTTTATTCCTATTTTTCGTGCTTCTTCATCGGTGCTGTCTTTACTGGCATCATTTACTAATATGACATCGTCTACTATATCGAATGGAATCTCTTCATAAGTTTTCTTGAGTGTTTTTTCAGCATTATAAGCGGGCATTACTACTACAATTTTTTTTCCGTTGAACATGGTTGTATGTTTTTTATTTCTGATAGTATTCGTTATAATATTTTTGATATTCTCCTGATGTTACATTTTTGAGCCACTCATCATTTTGTAAGTACCAATTTACTGTTTTTTCTATGCCTTCTTCAAAAGGTACTTGTGGTTCCCATCCTAATTCTTGTTGAATTTTAGAAGAATCTATTGCATATCGTAAATCATGTCCTGCTCTGTCTTTCACAAAAGTAATCAGAGATTCTGATATTCCTTCTGCCCTTCCCAATTTTTTATTCATAATAGAGCAGAGCAGACGCACTACATCTATATTTGTCCATTCGTTATTTCCACCTATATTGTAAGAACTTCCTATTTTTCCAAAATGAAAAATAATATCTATTGCTTTCGCATGGTCTTCTACAAATAACCAATCTCTGATGTTTTTTCCATTTCCATAAATAGGGATGGGCTTCATATTTTTAATATTATGAATGCAAAGGGGGATAAGTTTTTCGGGAAAATGATGCGGTCCGTAGTTATTAGAGCAATGGGATATAACAACAGGTATTTTATAAGTATTATAGTATGATGTTACAAAATGGTCGGAAGCTGCTTTGGAAGCAGAGTAAGGCGATTGAGGATTGTAGGGGGTTTCTTCTGTAAAAAAACCCTCATTTCCTAAGGAACCAAAGACCTCGTCTGTAGAAATATGATAAAAAAGTTTTTTTTTTGAAGAATGCGTCCAATGTTTTTTAGCGATATTTAAGAGGGTAACGGTTCCAATAATGTTCGTATTTATAAAAATAAGAGGGTCAGAAATAGATCTATCTACGTGACTTTCTGCGGCTAAATGTATAATGCCGTCTATTTCAAAAATCTCAAATATTTGATTTATTTTCTCTTCATCTCTTACATCTGCTTTTATAAATTTATAATGTGGTTCATTTTCTATATCTTTTAGGTTTTCTAAATTTCCTGCGTATGTTAATGCATCTACATTTATAATAAGGTAGTCAGGGTACTTTTTGACAAAATGACGAACTACATGCGATCCGATAAATCCCGCCCCCCCTGTGATAAGAATTATTTTTCTAAAATTCATTTTTTTCTTAGATCTATTTTAATAGTATTTTGATAAATTTTATGATTTTATGCAAGTAAATAGCATAATAATGAGAAAAAATATTATTTTTATATATTTTGCAATTTATCAATAAAAAATGCAAATGCAATAAATAGAATTATTGCTAACAAAGTAATTTTAGAAAAATAATTTACCAAAATATATAAAAAATAAGGTAGTCATGATACCATCTCACTTTTAGATTCTTTTTTGTTTTAAACCCATAAGTTTGACCGAGAGTATACATTTTGAAAATTCTAAGGAGTAAGAATATTTAGCTGTAAATAGCTTATTAATTATGAGTCCACCCCGAAAAGTCAATTTTGACACATTTATAATTTTGTAACTGTTTGATTATCAATAGTTTTAAAACTCAATATTATTTCTGTAAAATTGACTTTTCGGGGTGGCTCAATTATATTTTCTCTGAAAAATATACTCTCGGTCAATTTTTAATTATATTCCATTGAATCTAAAAACTTATAGCATCAAATCCATGTTTTCATTTCACGCATGAGAACATAAAAGAGTAAAAAACTTTTTTTTAACAAAATAACCATATCTCTATACATTTAATTTTTTAATAAAATAACAACAGATGACAACTATAATAATATCCGGAATTTTATGCATAGCGCTTATTATGCTCTATCATTTCTTTTTTAGGAAAAACTCTATCAAAGAAAATGATGCAAAACAAATTTCTACAAATAATAATCAATATCCTACTAATAGTTCTGATACTCCCTTTGCAGAAAAAGAAGAAAAAAATGTATTAAAAAGAGTAAAGAGTAATACAACAGTCGTTACTTCAAAATACCAAACATACTCTAAAAAAAACGATATAACAAAAACTGACAAACTAGAAGATGCTTCTATTAAATCTATAGGGAATGAAAAAACAATGTCTTTTGAAGACACTTCCTTCAAAAAAAATAAAAATAGAAAAGTATATTTTCCAAAAATGCCTGCATTATATTTAGAAAAAAACGAACAGGGTTTAGAATCTGAGCTGCGTATATTTGACCCAAAATATAATCAAGGAATGGATCTTATGCGTAAGCGAGAGTATGAAAAAGCTATGGGTTGTTTTGAGGTAATAATAAAAGATTATCCTCATTCTCCATCAGCATGCTATGGTATAGGTATATGTCTTTTTGAACTTAGACAAACAAATAAAAGCTTAGATGTACTCCATACCATTGTTAAAAATACTCCTAATTTTTTACCAGCTCTCTATGCAATAGGGCTTATCTATTTTGATATGTACAAATTAGATGAAGCAATGGATATATATATAAAAATCCTCCACTATTCGCCTGAAGAATCTGAAGCAATTTACCACATTGGCAGTACTTATTTTCAAAAAAAAGATTATGACCGAGCGATAGAATATTTTCAAAAATCATATGATATTTCTAAAAACATAGATACTCTCTACCAAATAGGATTAGTATACTCTAAAAAACAAGAATATGATAAATCTATACAATACTACCAAACAGTCATAAGCCATAAACCAAGACACTACCCAGCATACTATCATTTAGGAACTTCCTATATAAAATTGAACGAATATTCAAAATCGATATACTATTTTGATAAAGTGATAGAGATAAGCCCTGTTTTTTATTCCGCGTATTTTCAAAAGGGACTCGCACACCTCAATCAAAATAATTATGAGGAATCTTTAGAATGTTTCAAAAAAGTTATAGATATTGTACCTAATAACTACGATGCTCTTTATAGCATTGGGCTTATATATTTTAAAAAAGAAGATGACGATAATGCACTTATTTATTATAAAAAAGCTCTAGAAATAAAATCTAACAGCGTGGATTGCCTCTACTATATGGGTTTTTCTTTTTTTAGAAAAGGAATGAATGACCAGGCATTAGAAAAGTTTAAAAAAATTATATCTCTCAATGACACTTTCTACAGTGCTTTTTTTTACATCGGATTACTTTATTATAAAAAAAATCAATATGATAAAGCGTTTTTTTATTTTCAAGAAACTTTTCGTTTAAATAATACTTTTTATTCCGCTGCGTACTATATGGGAATGATATGCTTTCATAAAGAAACATATAATGAAGCAATAGATTATTATAAAACCATACTAGAGCAAAAATCAGACCACATAGATGCAAAAATACAAATAGCACTTTGTTACTACAAGCTCAATCAATACGAAGAATCATTATATTTCTATGAGCAAATAAAAGAATCAAAAATATCTCCTTTTGTTTTTTTTCAAATAGGCACTATCTATTTTTATAAAAAAATGTATGAAGATGCCTACAAAAATTTAGAACAAAGCTACTTATTAGACCCTTCCTTGACCGAATCTTACTACTATATATCTTTAGTATATTGGGAAAAAGCAGAATATAAACAAGCAATAGAATGGATGGAAAAATACTATATCACAAATAATCATTCGAACACTCTCCGAAAGATAGGAAAGATGGCTTTTTTGTCTAAAAACCACGAAAAATCCATCGAATGCTATGTAAAGTACTTATCCACAAACCCACAAAATATTTTTATATGGAATACAATAGGCATTGTATACGCAGAAAAACAAGATTATGCTCACGCAATAGAGTATATCACTCATATTAAAATGCACGCCGAATTGCACATACTTTCTTTTAATATAGGAAGTATTTTCTTAAAAGAAAAAGAATTTGAAAAAGCCATTGCCTCTTATGAAACATCTATTCAGCAAAAAAACAATTTTTACGATGCCTATAATAAAATTGGGTTTATTTATTATAGATCTAAGTCGTATGATAAAGCAATAGAATTCTTTGAAAAATCATTAGAAATAGAACCTGAAAACACCGAAGCACTTTTTTATCTAGGAAACATATTTTTTGAAAAAGGATACAAACAAAAAGCATTAGGATACTATAAAAAAATAGGAAATACTACTCTTGGCTTCGGAGAATACTTTTATGAACTATCAGAATCCCCAAAAGATACAGATATAAGCATACCCCCTACTTCAAAGGAAACAATATTACACGAAGTATATCAAAAACTTGCTCTCGTCTTTTCACAAGATAAAGAAACACAAGAAAAAGCACTCTTTTTTTACGAAAAACTTTTAGAGTTCAACACCTATAAATATGATATTTTATATTCTATAGCACAGATATATTCTCAAAATGATAAAATAGACGAAGCAATAGAATACTACCTCAAAATAATATCTCTTAACCCTAATCTTCACGAAACATACTGCCACGTTGGTAAACTCTATCTTAAAAAACAAGATTATGAAAAATCCATAGAATATCTAGAAAACTACGTAGAACGAAGACCCGATGCAAAAGAAGTACTCAAAGATATTGCCTTTATATACACCCAACAAAAACAGTATGAGAAAGCTACTATTGCTTATAAAAAAATAATAGTATTAGAACCTAAAAATATAACAATACTACAAGAAATAGGAAATATGTATATGTTTCAAATGTCCGACCCAAGCAATGCAATAAACTTTTATAAAAAAATATTAGATATATCTCCCGATAATATTTCCGCCATAAGTAAAATAGGAATCGCTTACTTTAAAAGACAAGATTATGTTAATGCTATGAGGTATTGCAAAAGAAGCATTATAATAGATCCTAAAAATGTAGATACACTTTTTGCATTAGGAGTAATACATCTAGAAAAATCTGAATACGATAAAGCAATAGAGTTTTTTACAAAAATAGTATCCATAAATCCAAATCATAAAGAATCCATTTTTCAAATTGCAAAAACATACGAACAGAAAAAAGAACCACATAAAGCTCTCTTGTATTATAAAAAAACAATAGAATTAGACCCTACTTTCTACGAAATATTAGAAAAAATAGGAGAAATATACGAAACTATATCCGACTATGATAATGCAATAAAATATTACACACAAGGCATGGAACTATTTCCAAACTCCGAATCCATCACACTAAAAATGGGAAATATTCTTTTACTTACGAAAGAATATGATAAATCTATGGAGTACCTTAAAAAAGTATCCCACAACCAACAAAACCTTATACTCCCTATATTTAATATAGGGTTAATACATTTTTATAAAGGAGAATATGATAAAGCAATAAAATGTTATAAAAAAATATTAGAAACAGATCCTAAATCTGCGGAATCATATAACCAATTAGGACTTATTTACCATAAAAAAAAAGAATACTATAACGCAATAGAATGTTTTAATAAATCTATCCAAATAAAAAAAAATTATCCCGACCCTCATAAGAACATCGGAAATATTTATTTAGAAAAAGGAGAATCCGAAAAAGCAAATCAATTTTTTAAAGAAGCAGAAAAAATAAAAATGCTTAATAAAAAATAAAAAATACTCAATGAACCTGAGAGAACGAATACAACAAGACCCCATATTTGAAATTATAACAAATGCTATAGACGAAGAAGAATGTTTCATAATAGGCGGATATGTAAGAGATATATTCCTTAATAAAGGATCTAAAGATATTGATTTGGTATGCACCGAAAACAGTATAAAAATAGCAGAAAATATAGCAAAACAATTAGGAAAAGATGTCCATATTTCTATATTTAAAAACTTCGGAACAGCACAAATAAAATGGAAAGAATACCAATTAGAAATCGTAACCGCCCGAAAAGAAAGCTACCAAAAAAACTCCCGAAAACCAACAGTAGAAATTGGAACATTAGAAGATGACCAAAAAAGACGCGATTTTACTATAAATGCTCTTTCTATCAGCCTACAAAAAAAAACACTCGGAGAGGTTATAGATCCTTTCAACGGAATAGAAGATATACAAAAAAAAATATTAAAAACACCCCTCGACCCTAATATCACTTTTTCCGATGATCCTCTCAGAATAATGCGTGCTATAAGATTTGCCTCACAACTCAATTTTGATATATCCCACGAAACTATGAACGGTATCATTCATAATAAAGAACGATTAAAAATTGTATCTGCTGAAAGAATAACAGAAGAACTCAATAAAATCATTCTATCACCCCAAATATCATTAGGATTCAAACTATTATACAGCGCCGGTGTTTTACAAATTATATTTCCTGAAATGGCAAACCTCCAAGGAGTAGAAGAAGTAGAAGGAAAAGGACATAAAGATAATTTTTACCATACCCTCAAAGTGGTAGAAAATATATCAAAAGTAAGTGATGGTATATGGCTCCGATGGGCTGCCTTATTACACGATATTGCAAAACCTCTCACTAAAAAATTCTATCCCGGAATCGGATGGACATTCCATGGACACGAAGAAAAAGGAGCAAGAATGGTACCAAAATTATTTCACAGAATGAGATTACCCATGGATTCTAAAATGCAATACGTCCAAAAACTAGTCCGCCTTCACCTCCGCCCGATAGCTCTCGTAAAAAAAGAAGTAACAGAATCTGCTATCAGACGACTCTTATTCGAAGCAGGCGAAGACATAGATGACCTTATGAAACTTTGCAAAGCAGATATTACCAGCAAAGACCATAACAAAGTTCAAAAATACCTTGCAAATTTTCAATACGTAGAACAAAAAATTATCGAGGTAGAAGCAAAAGACCATATACGTAACTTCCAACCCCCTATATCAGGAGAAATTATTATGCAAGTATATAATTTACCACCCTCTAAAATCATCGGCGAAATAAAAGAAGCCATAAAAGAAGCCATATTAGAAGGAATAATCCAAAATAACTTTCACGATGCCTATAACTTTATGCTTACAATAGCCGAACAAAAAAAACTTACATTGGTAAAACCTTATAATTATTCCTAACTACTCAGATACTCTTCGCTTGAATTCAAGTGTTAAACACAAAAATATGCGTAGTATCTACCCGAATAAGAGAAGCTACATCTACAGCCACTGTAAATAAATATCAATAGAAGGGTTCTAAAAATGGATGTATTCAAAAAAAAAGTGTCGGTAACTATTCATTTTTAAGAGATACAGTTTTTAGGATTTGAATTTTTAGAACCCCTCTTATGTTATTATTTTTATTTTTTTACCAGTCTAAATTCTATTAAGAGCGAAAAATATAATAGAATAGTAGTAATGAATTGCTTTGTGTTTTAATATAGTTTCTAAATATATTCTCATAATTTTTTAGGAATACTTTTTGGTCAGCCCAATAAAGAGAGCGGCTGTAAAAAGCAGCTCTCTCTTTTTCTATGTATTATTACAAAAAAAGGAATAGAAATTGAGAATAATTTGCAGATAATTATTACGATATTAGTAAGAATGAAAAAAGTAGTAAATTTGTTTTTTGCTCCTGATAGTTTTCAAATGGTTACAATATGTATTATTGTATAGTTTCATTTTTTATTATCAGGGTTCTTACTAAAAAAAAACCGAATCCCATATGCTCACAAATATTTTATTAGAAAACAATTCTTTTCTGAATACAAACCAATCCAATTTCTACCCCAAAGAAACAAGGGAAGAAAGTATATTGATAAATGGGCATACTATCAAAAAGATTATCAATGAGTTTTGGACTTCTCAGCAAAGGCAGGCACACTCTCTCCACGAAATATCTTACAGGGCTTGCTTTAAGCCACAGCTTCCACGATTTTTTATACAAAGATTTACAAAAGAAAACGATATTGTTTACGATCCTTTTACAGGCAGGGGAACTACTATTATAGAAGCGGCTTTGCTCAATAGAAACATTATTTCTAATGATATAAATCCCATCAGCAAGATATTCTGTAGGGGACGGCTCCATATCCCCCATGTTTTTGAATTGAAAGAACGGCTTTTTTCCATACCTATATATAAAAATATACTGCCCGATAGAGACCTTTCTATGTTTTATCATACAGAAACGATGAAAGAGATACTTTCTTTGAAGCACTCTATTCAAGAAAGAATTATAAACGCAAAAGCAGATGCTCTGGATTTTTGGATACAAATGGTTGCTACCAATAGATTGACGGGGCATTCCAAAGGGTTCTTTTCTGTTTATACTCTCCCCCCTAATCAAGCGGTAAGCCCTAAGAGGCAATTGAAAATAAATGAACAAAAGAACCAAATCCCCGAATATAGAAATACGAAAGAAATTATTTTTAAGAAATCGAAGCAACTGCTCAGAGACATTACTACCCCTCAAATACAAATTCTCAAAAACAAAGCGGAGGCATCATTATTCTTAACAAAAGATGCCTCTGATACCCCCGAAATACCAAATGAATCTATCCAACTCACGGTAACCTCGCCTCCATTTTTAGATGTAGTTCAGTATACGGATGATAATTGGTTACGATGCTGGTTTAATGGTATTGACACAGAAGAAATTGCCAAACATATTACCATTACTAAAAAATTAAGTGACTGGATTATTATTATGACGAAGGTATTTAAAGAGCTTTATCGCATTACAAAACAGGAAGGATATGTAGCATTTGAGGTAGGCGAAGTAAGGAATGGCACTATAAAATTAGATGAACATATAGTAGATATAGGTATAAAGGCGGGATTTATATGTTTAGGGATACTGATAAATGAGCAAGTATTTACCAAGACATCAAACATTTGGGGCGTAGATAATAATAATAAAGGCACGAACTCTAACAGAATTGTTATACTAAAAAAATGAACGAGCATTACATACATACATTAGAAAACATTATAAAACAAATGTTAACTCCTGTAAAAAATATTCCTCTCAAGCTTATTATAGAAGCTATCAGTAAAAAGGAGGTTATAACATTTGATAAAAAAAACCAAATTCATATACATCTTTTAAAAAACATTATTATTGCAGTAGAATCTGCTTTTCAATCCATAAATGAAAAAGGAATTATAGAAAAAAGACCTAACGAAGTAGGAAATAAAATAGAACCGTTTCTTAAAAATTCTCTCAATCAAATAGATTCCTTTCATTCTCAAGTTCCAAAAACATCAGGAGTATACATCAATCAGCAGGATACCCTGATATAGAACTTCAATATGCAAAAAATTCTTTTTGTTATATAGAATGTAAAACCTACAATAAAGAAAATATTCATTCTACTCAAAGATCTTTTTTTCTTTCCCCTTCAAATAATTTTAAAGTAAATTATGATGCATTACATTTTATTATAAGTTTTGAAGTATTTGTAGAAAAGCAAATAGAATCTCAAAATCTCTATAAAGTAAAGAGATGGATGATAATAGATGCTTGTTATTTAGAATGCGATGTGAAATATGAATTTAACTCCCATAACAAAAAACTATATCACCCCGATATTTTATTAGCAGAGGGAGAATAATTTGGAATACTCAAAGAGAGCATACTATCAATACTCTCTTTTTTTCCAAAAAAATTTATTCTATTGCTTCCCATACATTTTCAAAATACTTAAAATGAGTACCGATGGAAATTATAATTCACCATTAACACCGAGAATAACGCTCTCAGCTTATGCAAACATTATATTCAAAAAGTGTATTCACAATGTAAAAGGGAAAGGTATAAAATTTTTATTATATTTTTGCTTTTGCGTCACTGTGAATTAAAATCTATATTTACAGACAATACATTACAACCTACAAATTAATTATTTATCTAATCAAAAAAATGAATTATATATCTTTTTTTATTTCAGTGTTTGTTCCCTTAGTTATGGGGTATATTTATTATCATCCCGCTTTATTAGGAAATGTATGGATGAAAGCGAATGGTTTTACAAAAGAGAGTTTAGGGAATGGTCCTAAACCTGTGCTTTATTTATTGGCACTATTAGTATCTTGTCTGTTTACCTCTTTTTTATGGGCTTGGACTACAGGGGTTGGTGGTCAAGAGCAATTACAAGTCGTTGACCCAATAGATGGACATAGCTACGTAACTTTCAAGCATGGGGTAGCACATGGTATTATTTTTTCTATCACAGTATTATTACCAATATTTATTACTATGAAAATTTTTGAAATGAGAAAATGGGCATGGGTATTTGTTAATTGGGGATACTGGAGTATTACAGTAATGCTTATGTGTGGAATTTTGAGTGCTTGGAGATAAAGTTTATAAGGTATTAACAAAGAAATAATTGTTAATAAATAATTCTTACTCATCAAGACAAACAAATCTCTCTCATAAAAATATCTTTATGGGAGAGATTTTATTTGGTGTACAATCAATAAAATTAACAAATGAAATTATAACACAGCATTAAGATTGGAAAAAAATAAAAGAAGCTACGAGGTCTTTTCTCGTTTTGATGAAGTGCGAGAAAAGTGGGAGGAACTACTACCGCAAGCACATCATTTACGCAATGATGATTTGTTAGTTTTAGAAAAAAGCAATATAGATGATATTCAATATAAGTATTTGAATCTTTACGAAGACAAAGAATGTATAGGGATTCTCTATTTACAAGAATTTGTTTTTAGTCAAAAACACTATAATAAAAGGGTATTTGAGAAAAAATACGTTCGGATGTTCCAATGTTTCATAGAAGGACAAAATCATAATTTACTCATTTGTGGAAATTTGTTTCGAGTAAATTTTCAGGGATTTTATTTTAAAAATAAAACAGACGAAGAAAAATTATTTGATTTTTTGTCTCTCTACAGGATGGACCATCGAAGGAAAAAAAATTTTTCAGGCATATTAGTGAAAGATTGCTCGTATGGATTTAGTTTTTCTCAATCCACAATTCCATCCCAATATAAACCATTTCAACAAGACATCTCTATGGAACTACACGTTTCCGAAGAGTGGAAAACTTTTGAATTGTATTTGCAAAAATTATCAAGAAAATATAGACAAAGAGCCACAAAAATTCTAAAAGATTCTGCACCTGTATTGTTGAGAGATATGAGCGAACAAGAAATTATCTTTTATCAAAAACAAATATATGAAATGTATCTTCATATAGTAAGAAAGCAAACTATTACTTTAGGAATTTTGAATGAGACATATTTCATTCAGATGAAGTATTTATTACGAGAGAATTTTTGTATATATGGTTATTTTTTGGATAATACTTTGATTGGTTTCGCCTCACATATTTATTATCCCGAAAAACAAAAAATGGAGATACATTATATTGGATATAGCGAGGAGGTAAATAATACACATTCCCTGTATTTTGCGATATTATTCGACGGTTTGAAAACAGCCATTCATAAGAATTATAGAATAGTGGAATTAGGAAGAACTGCTCTGGAAGCAAAAGCAAGTTTAGGAGCGGTGCCTGTTGAGAAATATAATTATATATGGATAAGAATTGGATTAGCACGTATTACTTTTAACTTTTTGAGTAGTTGGTTTTTAGAAAATATAGGGGCTACTTGGAAAAACAGGAATCCTTTTAAGTCCTCGGAGTAATAGGTTTTCATATCTTATTCTACGTTAATATATTTATGAATCTGAATGGAAATTTTCCATTGTGGGTTTTGCTTGACATATTCGATGAGTAGGGGGAGCATTTTTTCTTTCGCAGACCATTCGGGTTGGAGAAAGAGTTTGCATTGTGGATTCACCAATTTCTTGTATTCTTCTGCCCATTGAAAGTCGGACTTATTGTAGAGTATTATTTTGAGTTCGTTTGCTTTTTTAGTAATTTCGGGGAGAGGTTTTTTGAATTTTTTTGGCGAAAGGCATATCCAGTCCCATATTCCTGTGAGAGGGTAACTACCTGAGGTCTCTATATGTGTTCTATATCGTAAAGTTTGAAGAGCAGTGGTGAGCGGTAGCATATCGTACATAAGCGGCTCACCTCCCGTGATAATAGATAGTTTTGTAGGAAATGCTTCTCCTTTCTTGAGAATGCTTTCTATAGATGTAAGCGGATGTTTTTTTGCTTCCCACGAATCTTTTACATCGCACCAAAAGCATCCTACATCACAGCCCCCTAAACGAATAAAATAAGCGGCTTCTCCCTGAAATTCACCCTCTCCCTGAATAGAATAAAATGACTCCATCAATGGTAATGTTTGCATGTATATTCGTTCAGTTTTGTATGTGTGCAAATTTTTTGCGTTCGTAAATTAAATCAAGAACCATGCATCCATATTTTCTTTGCAAGAAGATCCCCTTTCGTTTCCACGTGTTCGGGATCAGGAATACAACAATCCACAGGGCAAACAGCTGCACACTGTGGTTCTTCATGAAAACCTGTACATTCGGTACACTTTTCGTGGACTATATAATAAAATTCTTTGGAAACAGGGGATTGATTGGTTTTTCCATTTATAATGCTTCCGTCGGGAAGGGTTACCTCTTGAAGACTTGTTCCGTCTGACCAAGCCCATTCCGATCCTCCTTCATAGATTGCAGTATTGGGACATTCGGGTTCGCATGCTCCGCAGTTAATACAGTCATCTGTTATCATTATTGCCATAAATATCTCTTTTGTTTTAGTATAATGGTAGGGTCTAAAAATTAATGTGTATGATTTTGAAAAGAATACAAGAAATCTTTTACTCTTTTTCACAATGATAATACAAAGCAATACATTTTTCTCATTTCCTCTATTTTTTTCTTATTTTTCTGCGTATTTTTGAGAAATATATTTTCCAAAGAGGCAATGATTGAAATTGTGGGATATTTTTTTTGTTGTGTTCCCATTTGAGCATGGGGACATCTTTTGGAAAATACTTTGATGTTTAAGAGACCTCAGCATTCCTTGCAAAAATGAGATAAAAAAATCTTAAATATTCAATGTTCTAAATTTGTAACTATGGCATTTTGTCTGTAGATAAGGTGCAAGTCTTTATTGATGTGAAACTGTAAGGTATCAAATGGTCCAAATTTTTTATTTCCATTTTATTGTTGCTTCTTTATTTACTCTTTCGGAATCTCTTGCTAATGTATTTCTTTCATCCATTTTTTCATAACAGGGGAGAGAATAAATATAAGAGCGGCAAATCCGAGTGATGCATATCCTATTTTTTCGAACCCATTGAGATATATATCTAAGGTATATATTCCGTTTGTATTGTTAGTATCAGGAGAATGCTCTATGGTAAAATATTTTCCAATGATACCCCCTATCATAAAAGCGAATGAGGAGGATAAAAACCATACTCCCATCATAAAGGAGCGGATACGTATTGGAGAAAGATCGTTTATTTTAGAGAGGCCAACAGGGGACATAAAAATTTCTCCTGCTGATATAAAAAAATACATAATGATGACAAAAACAAAAGGCACGTATCCTTGTTCATCTGCAAAATAACGAGAGGTGCTTATGAGGAGAAAAGCGAAGCCGATGAGTGCTAGTCCTCCTACAAATTTATAAGGTGTTCGAGGATTTTTTCCGTATTTTGAAAGCCATCCCCAGAAAAACGGTGCTGTAAAACTCAGAAGAATAATAAAAAATGGATTTAAGGCATTAGAAGAGGCGGCACTCATCCATCCCGAAGTATTTACATTTCTTCCCACAAAAAGAGTTATTATACTCCCCGATAGCTCGTGAAATGCCCAAAAAAAAGACATAAAACAAGTGAGTAAAACGGCTACTATGAGCTTATTTCTATATTCCTTCGTTTGTTTTCTTATAAGAAAGAACAGATAGAGTAAAATAGACGCAAGGAGAACAAAGAATAAAAGCTTTACTACAGACCCTTCAAATATATTTCCGATGGTATATATTTCATAATTGGAGATAAGCATCGTTATAAAAGGAACTATACAGAGAGAAAGAAGGGGTATCCATACTCTCATTGGTATACCAATATATTTTTTTTGGAGTTTTTCCGGATAGTGAGGGAGACCTTTGTCCCCGAATACCCCTGATTTTAAACCAAAAAGAAAACAAAAAAGACCTAAAATCATACCTACTCCTGCTGCTCCAAATCCGTAATGCCAACCGTAGTTAACTGCAAGGTAAGCACAGAGAAGGGGAGCTATAAATCCCCCAATATTTATACCCATATAAAAAATGGTAAAACCGCTGTCCTGACGAATATCCCCCTTAGAATACAGAGTGCTTACAAAAGTAGAAATATTGGATTTAAAATAACCCGTACCAACAACAATGAAAGATAAACCGATAAAAAATGTCCATTCCGCATTGAAAACAAGGATAAAATGCCCTATCGCAATGAAAATACCTCCCAAAATAATAGAATTTCTATATCCATAGAGAGAATCTGAAATCTTTCCGCCCAAAACAGTAACCGCATATACTAACGAGCCATACGAGGCATAAATAATGATGGCTATAGAATCTCTTTTTTCTAAAGCTACGAACATTTGCTCCACCATATACAGTGTAAGCAATGCTCTCATCCCATAAAAACTAAACCTCTCCCATAATTCTGCAAAAAACAAATAAAATAAACCCCAAGGGTGTCCTAAAAATTTCTTCTCCGTTGATATGTTGTTCATATGAAAGTATAAGTATTATTGATTTTTTTGTAATTATTCATATATTAAAAAAGAGAAACATTTTTTATTTTTCTACTATTCGCATAGAGAAATCTTTGTCATATACTTAAAGGTGGGTTCTAAAAATTGATTTATTCAAAAAAAGTGTTGGTAACTATTGATTTTTAAAGGATACAGTTTTTAGGATTTGAATTTTTAGAAACCCTCTTAAAAAAAAAACATATCTATTGGTTCTTTATGAGAATCTTTCAATGTTTTTCCTTCGCATTGAAGCACTCTAAAAGCATATTTTTTAATAATCTGATAATTATGAGTTGCCATAAAAATAGCAGTTCCTCTATTATTTATATCTATAAAAAGGTTAAAGATGGATTCTGATACGTATGGATCTAAGTTTCCTGTCGGCTCGTCTGCAAAAAGTATAGATGGTTCGTTAAGTAAAGCTCTTGCTATTACTACTCTTTGTTGTTCTCCTCCCGAAAGTTGATGTGGGTATTTATTCCCTACGTTACCTAATCCTACTTCGTGAAGTACTTCTTGCTCCCTCTGTTTTATTTTTTGAGTATCCTCCCAACCGCTTGCTTTCATTACGAAAACAAGATTATCTGAAACAGTTCTATCGTATAGAAGTTGAAAATCTTGAAATACTATCCCTACTTTTCTTCGTAAAAAAGGTATTTGAGACTTTTTTATGTTATGAAGCGAAAAATCAGCTACTTTTACTTGGCCACTTTTTAAACGCAAGTCCGCATATAATGTTTTTAGAAGGGAAGTTTTCCCCGATCCCGTTCTCCCTATAAGATATACAAATTCTCCTTTTTGTATTTCAAAAGAAACATCTTCCAAAATATTTTTTTCATTTTGATAGATATTTACATGGGATACTGAAACAACAGGTGCATCTGAAAAAATCATTTCTTTAAATAGTAAGTTTTTGTAGTTTGCCAAAAGGCATAGTGTCTATAATCTCTTTCAATTGTTTTTCTTTCCCTGAAAAACCATACTTCCCTAAATTGTCAATAATTCTATCCGCTCTAAAATAGACAAGAATACTCATATCATCATTTCTTATCTGCACACAATCGGGTATTTTATGAGTTCCTTTTGTTTTTATTATATACATATAAAATAAGAATGAGGAAACCAATCATAATGGATGTATGGTTACCATTTGAATTTTGAAAATTAACTTATAGTATGATAATGGAATAGCATACAAGCGATAAAATACTTTTGTTTTCAAAAATATGTATTTATGAATAGAAACACATACTATTTATTTTATTTTTTGATGTTTTTTATGGAATAAAAAAATAAAAAACAGATTATTTTTTTATAAATACTCTCTTTGGTATTTTTTATTCTTCATAAAAGGATATCGTTACATTTCCCTTACCGAGTGCTTGAACAAGATGACGAGGATTATCAATATGTCCGATTTGTGTATATTGGTATGTCGTTTCAAAAGTTTTATAGAAAATAACCAGAGTATTCGTTTCCCATAGCATTATATCCCCTATGTGAATAGTTCTTACTGCTTCTGTGTTTGTTGGTAAGGGAGTTGGTAGCTGAGCATATTTTTCATTACTATGTAATTCTATCATATATAATACGAGAGGTAACTGTGCTTTGAGAGCTTTGGTTGTTTCATTTTTATAGAGTGTGGTTGAGAAAGTATTTTTTCCAATTTTTATTATCATTGTGTGTTTATTTATTTTATTCACATGAAAATGAGCAGTATACGCTCGTTCGTTTTGATTTAATATTTTTTTATTACTACAAAGGTGAGTGCTCAATGCTTTTTATCTCACTATATTTTCAGGCAATTCCATTTTTTGAATATTTTATTACAAATATACTAAAATATAACTAAATTATTATTTTGTTTATAACAATTTTTTTATAAGATACTAAATAGTTGCTTATTTTTCTATATTGGCAATTAGCAAAATGAGTATTATAATGAGCAACATTAATATTTATATATCCTTGTTAAGGAGCAATTGTTCATTTGTTTTCAGATAAGAGACAAAAGTGTTCGGATTAGGATATATTATAAGAATAGAATATTTATTTGATAAGATAAGAAATCAAAAAAGCACAATTCGAAATTTTACAGAAACAAAATAATGTAGAAGCAACAATTTTTAACTATCCTACCGGTATTCAAACTCTAAGAGCATGTATAATAAAAGATTAGTAAAACATGAAATGCCGAAAAAGTTGAAAAACCCATTCTCGGATTAGAAAAATTTATAAAAAATGCTTTTTATTCTTATTTAAAACTAATTTTGAAGTAATTTTAAGAACAAAAATAAACAGTATAAATAAATTATACATTTTTAGGGCAAACATATCTTAATTTATAGGTATATAAAAAAGAGTTTTCAGAGAGGGATCAAATTTAAAAAACTACATAACTTGCTTTTTACTTATTTCTTTCAAAAGATAATATGGATCTAGAAAAAGAATTTTCAGATATATTTCAAGAGTATTATCCCGCATTATGTAGATATGCTCTTAAAATAGTAAGAAAAGAAGAACTAGCCGAAGATGTGGTGCAAGAAGTTTTTGTGAATCTGTGGGAAAAAAGAAATAAAATAGATATAGCTATTTCTATAAAATCATATCTTTATACTTCGGTCAGAAACAGATCCATAAACCAATTAAAGCTTCTATTTCAACGAGAGCAAAAAAAAGAAAAAATATATGAAAACATGAATATATCAGAAGATATATCCGATATATTAAAGCAAAATGAATTACAAAATACATACGAAATAGTGCAAGAAGCCATAGAAACACTACCACCAAAATGTAAAATAATATTTCTTTTGAGTAGAGAAGAATATATGACATACGCACTGGTAGCAAAAGAACTTAATATATCTATTAAAACAGTAGAAAATCAAATAATAATAGCATTCAAAAAAATAAGAATATACATTCAAAGTAAAAACCAAAAATAATAAGTGGAATTACATTTTTTAAACACCTTTGATATTGACATAAGAAAACTCCATAGAGGAGATAATACCTTTTCATATACCATACAAAACTCTTTTTTTGAGCACTTTGAAAATGGTATTCTTCATAAAGCAGACGCAAGTGTAGAAGTAGTGCTTCATAAAACAAATGACTACATAAAATCTTCTTTTTTCATAAGAGGAAACCTACCATTTACTTGTGATAGAAGTTTGGAATCATTTTTATATCCTATAGATATTAATGAATATATGTTCATATATTTTGGTGAAGAAGAAAAAGAATTAGAAGACGATTCTATTACCATTTTACATAGTACTTATAAAATTAATATTGCTCAATATATATACTATTATATGGTCTTGGCTGTTCCATTAAAAAAAATACACCCTCGTTATAAATTAGAAGAAGATTCTTCCGCTGAAGAAGTAACGCTTGTGTATACAACAAATACTTTTAAAGAAAAAATAAAATTCCCAATGGGAAATACTTAATAAATTATACACTCATACTCAAAAAACAATACAATGGCTAATCCTAAACGAAGACATTCTAGTACCAGAAGAGATAAAAGAAGGACTCATTATAAAGCAAAAGAAATGCAGTTTGTTATTTGTCCTACTACTAAAACAGCCCATCTATCTCACAGAGCTTTTTGGCAAGACAATAAGCTTTATTATAAAGGGAAAGTAGTTATAGACAAAAATAAAGCATAGATTTTTTCTCTCAAAAAAAGAAAAAAAGATATGAATAAAATCTATGCCGGTATTACAGGGATAAATGGATACGTTCCCGATTATATTCTTACTAATTCTGAATTAGAAACTTTAGTAAATACTAAGGATGAATGGATAGTATCCCGAACGGGAATTCAAGAAAGAAGAATATTAAAAGGAGAGAATAAAGGAAGTTCTGTTATGGGAATAGAAGCAGTAAAGGGTTTATTAGAGAAGACAAATACAAATCCTTTGGAAGTAGATGTTCTTTTATGTGCAACTACAACCCCTGATATGCTTTTTCCGGCTACAGCTAATATCATATCTCATGCTACGGGATTAAAAAACGCTTTTAGTTATGATATTCAAGCGGCATGCTCAGGTTTTTTATATGCTTTTGTTACCGCATCTCAATTTATAGAAACAGGGAGGTATAAAAAAATAATAGTAGTGGGTGTTGATAAAATGTCTTCTATTATTGATTATACAGATAGAAAAACCTGTATTATTTTTGGAGATGGTGGCGGAGCAGTGTTATTAGAGCCCGTGACAGATGGGACGGGATTACAAGATTTTATTTTACATTCCGATGGTGCGGGTGAACAGTATTTACATATGAAAGCAGGTGGTAGTAGAAGACCCGCTAGTTTGGAAACAGTAAATAACAAAGAGCATTTTGTATACCAAGATGGTACGGCTGTCTTTAAACATGCTGTTTATAATATGGCAGATGTGGCATCTCGGATTATGCAAAAAAATAACCTTTCCTCATCAGATATTGCATGGCTGGTTCCTCATCAAGCAAATAAAAGAATTATAGACGCAACAGCAGAAAAAATGGGTATCGGGATGGAAAAAGTAATGCTCAATATTTATAAATATGGGAACACAACCAGCGGAACTATACCTCTTTGTTTATGGGATTACGAAAAACACTTGCAAAAAGGTGATAATCTTATATTTGCTTCTTTTGGAGGAGGATTTACATGGGGGGCCGCTTATGTAAAATGGAGTAAAGATTAATTTCTATGATATCAATGAGTTACTAATTTTATTGTTTTTTCATCCATTGGAGATAGAGAGAGAGAAGCTTTACACTTTCTTTGAGGTAGGCATCTTTTTCTATAGGGTTTTCTGTTGTTTCGGGGGTGATGACTTCTTTTGTTTCTTTCTTTTTCAGAGAATTTGTTAGGTCTTTCAAGTTTTGTTTTTCTTTATTTATTTTATCTTTTTCTTGTTTTCTAATTTCGTAGTGAAGAGATTGATAATTTTTATTTTTTTCTTTTTCTGATATATCTATATCATATTTTAATTCTTGGAAGAGAGGGTCTTTTTTTTCATCTGATGCGTAAATTTTTTGCAATTTTTGAATCATTTGTCCGTTTAATTTATTTTGAGGGGTAAATGTGGTACTTTGAATTTGATCCCATGGAAGTGCTGTTTTTTGAGCACTTTCGCCATTTGTCTCTGCGTCATAAGGGGATAAAAATTCTATGTCTGGTTTTACACCCCTGTGTTGAGTACTACTTCCGGTTACCCTATAAAATTTAGAAAGGGTGAGTTTTATTTGTCCAAATTTTACTCTATTATTGAATTGTATATGAGACATTTGGGCTATTTGTTTTTTTGTTTCCTCGGGGATATATTCTTCTAATCCGATAATTTGTTGTACTGTTCCTTTTCCGTATGTATTTTCTCCCAAAACTATTCCTCTTTTATAATCTTGTATTGCACCTGCAAAAATCTCACTTGCTGATGCACTGAATCTGTTTATGAGAACGCAAAGAGGTCCATCATAGTATACTTTATTATCCTTGTCTTTATTTATGTCTATGTTCCCATAGCTATCTTTTACTTGAACGACAGGTCCTTGGGGGATAAATAAACCGGTGAGATTGACGGCTTCGAATAGAGCTCCTCCCCCGTTGAATCGTAGATCTATGACTATGCCATCTACTTTTTCAGATTCTAATTCTGTGAGAATTCTTTTTACATCGTTGGTTACACTTTTATAATTGGGAACACCGTTTCTATAATCTTCAAAATCAATATAAAAAGAAGGAATAGATACCACTCCTATTTTATAATGGGTATTATTTTCTGTGTAGGGTATTATTTTTTTTGTTGCGGATTCGTCTTCTAGGGTAATTTTCTCTCGGATAAGTTCTATTTCTGTTGTAGTAGTAGGATTAGATACGGGTATTGTTTTGAGACGAACTTTAGTGCCTTTAGGACCGCGGATAAGCTGCACTACTTCGTCTAAACGCCATCCTATTACATCTATAAATTTTCCTGTATCACCTTGTGCAACAGCAATAACTTTATCGTCTTTGTGTATCATTTTGCTTTTATAAGCGGGGCCACCGGTTACTATTTCATAAATGACTGTATGGTCCGCTTGTTGTGTAAGACGGGCACCTATACCCTCTAAGGATTGATTGAGTGCCATGTTAAAATTATCTGAGTTTGCGGGAGAAAAATAGTTACTATGGGGGTCAAAGTTTTCTGTGAAAGCGTTCATAAATATTTGAAAAGCATCTTCGTTATTATACTGTGTTATATTTTTTCTGATGCGAGAATATCTATCATCTAATACTTTTTTTGTGCCTGCCCAATCCTTGCCTTCTAATTTCATCCCTAACATTTGATTTTTAATAGTTTTTCTCCATATTTCATCAAGTTCGGAGTTTGTTTTAGCCCAATTTTCTTTTGAACGGTCTAAGGGAACATTTTCTTGTATGGTAAAATCAGGTTCTTTTTCTAACAGTTCTTTTTTTACATATTCTATTCTTTCTAATACTCTTTGTTGATAGAGACGGAACATTTCAAAGGGAAGGTCTAAATTGCCTGTTTTTATATAATCATCAAATGCAAACTGAAATCTTTGATAAAAATGAACATCGGACTCTAAGAAGTAACTTTTTTGGTTATCCAAATTATCTAAATACATTTCAAAAATTTTTTTGGAAAGGGAATCATCTAATGAGGTTTTTCTATAATGATTATCTGCCATGAGTTGGGATATAATAACCGCTTGGTTACTATGAACTGGTTCCGGAATCAATAATTTTATGCTATCTACTAAGAAAGTGCTTTCTATTTTGTTTTCTCTTGCAGTAATACAAAAAGAAATGGAATAATAGAAGAGCAAAAACAAAATTTTTCTTCCCATCCGTGTTTTATTTATTTTCATCGGTTTTTTATTTATGTAATAAGTTAAAAAAATATATTTATATGTAATGACAATCGGAGATTGAGAAAAGTTGCACGTATGGGTGTATGTTTTTTCTCACTCTTTTATAATGGTGGTTAATTAAAAAATAATAAGATATACATATCCCATTATATTTTTATATTTTAAGAAAAACGAAAGTAAAAAAAGAGATATTTATCTTTAAATTATTGTATTTTCTAAAAAATACTATTTTACAATTTACCAAAACAAGTTTTCAAAAAATAAAAAGATATCGTATTATGATTTTCCCCGAAATGAAACGTAAAGTGTTAGTTATAGGTGCTGGTCCTGCGGGTGCTACTGCCGCATACCTTTTATCAAAAGACATCAATATAGAAGTAACTCTTATAGAAAAATCCTCCGCTATAGGGGGTATGGCACAATCTTTTGAGTTGTTTGAACAAATAGTAGATGTGGGACCACATAGATTTTTTTCTACTGATACCCGAGTGAATAAGTTATGGTTAGAAATAGTGGAAAAAAAATATAAGATGGTGAACAGAAAGACAAGAATTTTTTATAAAAATAAATTTTTTGACTATCCTCTCAAGCCCTTTGATGCTCTCCTAAAACTTGGAATACTTACTACTATTCAATGTGTTATCAGTTATATATATGCGAGAATATTTCCTCATGCGGCAATTCATACTTTTGAAGGATGGGTAAGCAATAGGTTCGGAAAAAAATTATATTCTATTTTTTTTAAATCTTATACTGAGAAATTGTGGGGTATACCTTGCTCGGAGCTGAATGCAGAATTTGCACAGCAGAGAATAAAAAAATTTTCTCTTGGCGAAGCAATTATATCTGCATTTAAACTATCAAAAAAAAAACATAAAACATTGGTAGATGAATTTGCTTATCCCATCGGGGGAAGTGGTTATCCTTATACTAAAATGGTAGAAAAATCTATTCAAAATGGATCAATATTTCTAAAAAACACTTTTGCAACACAAATATCCATCAAACAAAACATACAAGTAACTTTTCAGAACGGTGAAACAAAAACATTTCACCACCTTATCAGTAGTATGCCCATAACAGATTTTTTAAAAATACATATACATACCCCTCAAAATGTTCTAAAAGCAGCCACATCATTAGTATTTAGAAATACTATTATTTTGTATGTAAAAATAAAACAAAAAAACATATTCCAAGACCAATGGCTTTACATACAAGATGAATCTATTAAAACAGGAAGAATAACCAATTTTAATAACTGGATTCCTGAAATCGTTCAAAAGAGTGAAGGAACAATACTCGCAATGGAATATTGGTGCTTCGAATCAGATGAGATATGGAAAATGAATGAACATGATTTATTACATATTGCCACAAAAGACCTTATACATTGTGGATTCATACAGAAACAAGAAGATATAACCGATTTCAAAAAATATAATATCCCTAAATGTTATCCCGTATACTCTCATGATTATAAACCACACTTACATATTATAATAGAATATCTTAACACTCTTCCAAACTTGCAACTCATAGGAAGATACGGATCTTTTAAATATAATAACCAGGACCATTCCATTCTTATGGGAATATTAGCATCCGAAAATATACTCAAAAATGAAAATCATAACCTTTGGAATATAAATACAGATTACGAATACCAAGAATCCAGCAGAATATCAGAAACAGGATTAGTGGAAGAATAAATACTTTTACAATGAACAAATAATTACTTACTCATTACTTTTATGAATATATACACTTTTGCACTCGCTCTTTTTGAACTCTGTGGGTCTTTTCAGCAAATTCCACAACAGGAAAATACAAAACCCATAAGTCACGAGCAATATAACTCTCTCCTTCTAAAATACGTAGATACAGAAGGATGGGTAGATTATGACGGATTGAAAAAACAGAGGGATATATTGAAAAACTATATAAACAGTATTCAAAAAAATCCGCCAAACGATACCCATTGGTCAAAAAATGAACAATTGGCATACTGGATAAATGCCTATAATGCCATCACTCTTGATATTGTATTGGACTATTATCCCATAGAATCTATCAAAGATATTGGTAGTATTATAAAAATTCCTCTCATAAACACCGCATGGGATATTCCTATTAAAATAGGAAATCAAGAAATTACCCTCAATTTTATAGAACATTCTATACTCCGAAAAAAATTTCAAGAACCCCGAATACATTTTGCCATCAACTGTGCTTCTTATTCATGTCCTGCTCTTCGTAATGAAGCATTTATCGCAGCTACATTAGAGACACAACTTCAAGAACAAGCCGTTTCTTTCATCAATGATCCGAAAAGAAATAAAATAAACAAGACAGAAGCACAAATATCTGAATTATTTCAATGGTTCGCTGAAGACTTTACAAGAAAAGGATCCCTTTACCAGTTTCTCAATCTCTATTCTTTCCATACAATACATGATAAGACGAAAATATCCTATTTAAACTATGACTGGAGATTAAACAAAAAAGGAACAAAATAAAAAAACAACAGCAATTATAATACAGGTATCACAAAAACACATAAAATGAGTAGTACTACAATAATCACCTATAATGTGAATGGAATACGGGCAGCAATGGAGAAAGGGCTTATTCATTGGATAAAAGAAATAAATCCCGATATAATTTGCCTCCAGGAAATAAAAGCTCTCAAAGAACAAATAGATATACAAAGTTTTCAAGAATTGGGATACGATTCTTATACTTTCTCCGCTCAAAAAAAAGGATACAGCGGGGTCGCAATACTATCAAAAATAAAACCAACACAAATCGTATATGGATGTCAAATACCATTATCGGATGAGGAAGGGCGTGTGATAACTGCTCATTTTCATAATTTTACCCTTATGAGCGTGTATGCTCCATCCGGAACAACAGGCGATATAAGACAAGATTTTAAAATGGCTTGGTTAGATGACTTTTTTCGTTATATTGCTGATTTCAAAAAAAAATATCCCAATCTTATTATCTGCGGGGATTTTAATATCTGCCATAAAGAAATAGATATTCATAATCCCATATCTAACAAAAACTCTTCGGGATTTTTACCCGAAGAAAGAGAATGGCTCACAAAATTTCTTACAACTGGCTTTGTAGATGCCCTGAGAGTTCTGAACCCTTCTCCTCACCAATATACTTGGTGGAGCTTTAGAGCAAACTCTAGAGAGAAAAATTTAGGATGGAGAATTGACTATCATTTTGTAACTGAAAATATGAAAGAACAGATTCAAAAAGTTACTATCCTCCCAGATGCAAAACATTCTGACCACTGCCCCGTGCTTTTGGAAATAACGGCATAATTTTATTAAAAGTATTGTTAAAAGAGATTAGTAAGTGTAACGTTCTTAAATAGTTGTTTTATTTAGAACAATATTTTATATCTTTACCCACCGTACTCATTAAAGTATATAATTTTATCGTTGGTTATAGTATTTTTTTATATACCCATTTGCATTAATAATTACGACGTGGTACCATATTATTAAGATAAATGAGTATATTTCAAAATAATAAAATCAATTTTAGGACGCACCTTTATAGAACCGACTTAAAAAAAGTAACTCAATAGATACATACATTTTAATTAATCCATATTTTAAATTATTATATCTCATTATGAATATAAATTCATCTACACTCGAAATAGAAATAAAAGAAGCGGAAAACACAGAGGAAAAAATAAGCGGGAGCGAAGCCGTATTAAAATGCTTCATAGAAGAAAACATAGATGTCATTTTTGGATATCCAGGAGGCGCTATAATGCCTATTTATGATGCACTCTATCAATATACAGATAAAATAAAACACTATTTAACCAGACATGAACAAGGAGCGGTGCATGCGGCTCAAGGATATGCAAGAGTAAGTGGAAAAGTCGGAGTTTGCATTGCTACCTCAGGTCCAGGTGCAACAAATCTCATAACAGGTATTGCTGACGCTCAAATAGATTCTACACCATTAGTATGTATAACAGGGCAAGTTCCGTCTCATCTATTAGGAACAGATGCCTTTCAAGAAACAGACGTAATCGGTATTTCTATGCCTGTCACAAAATGGAATTATCAAGTAACCATCCCATCTGAAATTCCACATGCCTTAGCTCGTGCTTTTTACATTGCAAAAAGTGGAAGACCCGGTCCCGTAGTTATAGACATTACTAAAAATGCCCAATTCGGAATGCTTGCATTTTCTTATAAAAAAATAAGTAAAATTAGAAGTTATCACCCCTATCCTCTCATTAATATTTCTAAAATTGAAGAAGCCGCAAATATCATAAACGCAGCTAAAAAACCATTTTGTTTAGTAGGACAAGGTGTCCTTATTTCAAACGCCCAAGAAGAACTCAAAGCTTTTATCGAAAAAACAGGCATTCCCGTTGCATCTACTCTCTTGGGATTATCAGCTATCTCTACTCATCATCCTCTGTATGTAGGATATTTAGGGATGCATGGAAATTACGCTCCTAATATAAAAACAAATGAATGCGATGTACTCATTGCTATAGGGATGCGGTTTGACGATAGGGTAACGGGTAACCTCAAAGAATACGCAAAACAAGCAAAAATTATTCATATAGAAATAGACGAAAGTGAAATAGATAAAAACGTAAAAACAACCGTAGCTATCAACTCAGACATAAAAACGGCTCTCGTCCCTCTTACACAATTAGTTATGTCCAATGAGCATAAAAATTGGCTCCAAGAATTTAAAAAATGCTATGAAATAGAACATCAAAAAGTGATAGAAAAAGATGTTTTTCCCAAAAAAGGAGACATAAAAATGGCAGAAGTTATACAACAACTATCCGAAAAAACAAAAGGAAAAGCAATTATCGTCACAGATGTAGGGCAACACCAAATGGTAGCAGTCCGCTATTACCAATTTGCTGATACCAAAACAAATGTAACCTCTGGCGGCTTAGGAACTATGGGATTTGCTCTACCCGCAGCAATAGGAGCAAAACTCGGAAAACCCGAAAAAGAAGTAATCGCAATCATCGGAGACGGAGGATTTCAAATGACCATACAAGAACTCGGAACTATTTTTCAAAATAATATTCCCGTAAAAATAATAATCCTTAATAATAATTTTTTAGGTATGGTCCGCCAATGGCAACAATTATTTTTTGAAAAAAGATATTCCTTCACAGAATTAGTAAACCCAAACTTCCAACTCATCTCACAAGGCTATGGAATACCTTGTAATAAAATAACCAAAAGAGAAGAAATATCAGATGCCTTAGACACTCTCTTACAAACGAATAACCCTTACCTACTTGAAATAGTGGTAGAAAAAGAAGAAAATGTATTTCCAATGGTTCCCTCAGGCGAATCCGTTTCCAAAATACGTTTAGAATAAGGAAAGTTCTAAATGAGATAATGAAATGAACCAAACAGATGAGAATGATACATGTATTCGAGTGGATTTATTGGTAGAAGAGAGCCACACCAAAAGATATATTGAAATGCAAAACACCCTTGAGATGGATTTTTTAAGAAGCTTATTATATACTCCCTCTAAAATAATTGTATACCATCAAAAATTAAGAAATAATTTTACAAATATTAGTAAAGTAATATCTAATTAGTATTTTAATATTTTAATTTGGGAGCGGCAGTGATTACTTATACAAAGATATAACAAAGGTTACAGGAATAAATAATGATGAGCGATTAATGATAAAGAAAAAGCAGAACTAACAGCAAACGTATCTCCTAAACATAATTTTAAAGAAAAAATATATTCCTTGAATATCATTATATAATAGGATATAGGGATAAAACGTTATCCAAAAAAAAGAGATGAGTGGATTTATATTTTCAAAAATAGTGAGATGGCAGAAAGGTCTACTTCTAAAAGTATAGAAAAATTAAAACAAAAACTGGAAGAGATAAACATCACAGAGGTAGAATACAAAAAATATAATAAACAGAGTGCGTAACCAAGATGCCATGAGAACTACAAGAATAGATGGAAAAATAAAAGAGAAAAGAGAGAGAATCATAAAAGATATCAAAAGAGGAAAACTTACACTTACCGAAATAGCAGAGGACTTTGAGATATTCTTAGATGTTGTTATACCAATAAAAAAAACCTACAAGAATATAAACTACTCTTTATACCCTGCCTAAAAACCCTATATAAACACAGATTGTATGAATGATTTACACAAAATAGAGGCATTAGTATTTGATTTGGGAGGAGTTATTATAGATTTGCATATAGATGCGACCCTCCATTCTTTTCAGCAATTAGGAAAGCATCGACACAGCATAGATTTTTGGAAAAAAATAATGGATTCAGATGAGTGTTTCTTACGCTATGAAAAAGGACTTGTGGAAGATGCTGTTTTTCGAGAAAATATAAGAAATATAATAGAACAAAGTGCTACCGATGCAGAAATTGACACCGCATGGAACGCAATGTTAGGAAAAATACCACCATACAGAATAGAAACTGTTCAAAAATCCCGCAAGTATTTTAAAACCTTTGTTCTCAGCAACACCAATTCTATTCATGAACAAGCGTTTAATCGTATTGTTTTCAATACATTCCAAAAAAATGACCTCCGTTCTTTTTTTGATACAGTATATTTATCCCATCACACAGGATTTAGAAAACCCGAAAAAGAGATTTATAAACTCATCTTAAATGAACATAATCTTTCCCCCGAATCTGTCTTATTTTTTGATGATAAATTAGAAAACCTCAACGCCGCACAAGTATTAGGAATACAAACATTCCACGTTCATACATTAGATAATTGGATTCCTATACTCACTTCCTCTATAGAAATGAAAGAGAATACCGATATAAAAATAATAAAATAAATTTTTTTAATAATTATTAAGATTTATACATACAATGTTATCTACTTTACAAAAAAAATTAGGGAAACCCTATAAAGATTTAGAATTTATATTACTCGCATTACAAGAAGTATTAGAAGAGAATGGAGAGGAAACCATTGCCAAATATATCCCATTGATACATAATGTGGAAATAATAGATGATAATATAACCGAGAAACACATACAACTCTACTCTCTTGTATTTGAAATAATAAACATGGTAGAGGTAAATAGTGCTGTTCAAACCAGAAGACAAAAAGAAGGCGATTCTCTTTCCAGCATAAAAGGATTATGGGCAAGTAATTTTGTAAAATTAAAAGAATCGGGGATAGATCTCACTGAAATAGTAGATAAAATAGCTCAGGTACGAGTTTCACCTGTGTTAACAGCACATCCTACGGAAGCAAAACGTTCTACTGTATTAGAACATCATCGAGAACTATACCTCTTAATAGTAGATTTAGAAAACTCTATGTATAATGCATGGGAACGAGGTAATATCAGACATAATATTAAATTAACTCTCTACCGTCTATGGAAAACAGGGGAGATATTTATTATAAAACCTGATGTAAAATCAGAGCTTAGTAATATTATTCATTATCTCACCAATGTTTTTCCTGAAATTCTCCCAATGTTAGACCGAAGAATGCTCCAAGCATGGAAATATTTAGGGTATAAGACCTCCCTTATCCATGATTCATTTGCCTTTCCTAAAATATCTTTTGGTAATTGGGTAGGAGGAGATAGAGACGGTCACCCATTAGTCACCGATGAGGTTACCGAAGAAACTCTGTATACTTTACGACTCAATGCCTTAGTAGTTATAAGAAGAAAATTGGTCACCCTTTTGAAGCATTCCAGTTATGCCTGTAGTTTAGAACATTCTTATCATCCAATGCAAGCAAGAGTAACGGAAATGCTGCAATCTTTAGACAAAACACATACCTTTATCTATCAAAATAATGGAGAAGCATTTCGACAGTTTATATATCTTATGATTGCTAAACTCCCCTTAGATACAAAACGAGACCATGCCACAGAACTTGCTGACTTCAAAGGAGCATATACCAACGCCGATGAACTCCATAATGACCTCCTTCTTTTGAAAAAAAGCATGATCCATTTTGGAGCGAAATCTTCTGCTCACGATGAAGTGACCAATGTTATCAGATGTGTAGATACATTTGGGTTTCATCTCGCGGAGTTAGATATTCGGCAAAATAGCACCTTTCATGATAACGCAATGGCTCAAATAATGAACATAGCAGGACTGAACGGAAATAGCTTTTTGACATGGAATGAAGCCAAAAGAATCGCTTTCATAAACGATGAATTGAGTACTCTCCGCCCTTTTATTTATAAAAACGCCCTTTTGCAAGAACATTCCAAGGCGGTCATCTCTTCTTACAATGTTGTTGAAAAACACATAAAAAAATACGGAACCGCAGGAATAGGAAGTTTTATTGTGAGTATGACAAGAAGTGTCTCCGACCTACTCATAGTGTATATCCTAGCTCGAGAAGCGGGATTAACTATTCACACCGAGGAAGGTGCCGTATGTATCATCCCCGTTGTTCCTTTATTAGAAACAATAGAAGACCTTGCTAACGGACCCCGTATCTTGAAAGAGTTTTTGGAGCACCCTTTTACCCAAAGAAGTATTCGTTATATACAAAAACAAAAAAAAGAAACTCGCCCTGTGCAACAAGTTATGGTAGGATATAGCGATAGCAACAAAGACGGAGGAATTATTGCTAGTCAATGGAATCTATACAAAGCACAGTTCCTCCTTCATCAAGTAGCCCAAGAAACAGAAGTATCCATTCGCTTTTTTCACGGAAAAGGTGGCTCTATTAGTAGAGGTGCGGGACCTACTCATTATTTTATATACGCCCTTCCTCATAGCACTCTCAACGGAGATGTGCGGTTGACAGAACAAGGGGAAACCATCGCTCAAAAATATGCAAATAAAGTCAATGCCGAGTATAATATGGAATTATTAGTATCCAGTGCCGTAGCCCAAAGTATATTAGATACCTATTCTCCAAAAAAAATGCACCCACTCGCTTCCCTATTAGACATCATATCAAGAGAAAGCCAAGCACACTATCAAAAACTCATCCAAGAAGAAGGATTTATTAATTTTTTTAGAGAAGTTACCCCCATAGATGCCATAGAAATGTCTCGCATAGGTTCCCGACCCTCTAGAAGAACAGGTACTGCCTCGCTCCAAGACTTGCGAGCTATTCCATGGGTGTTCGCTTGGAATCAAGCAAGATTCAACATGACTAGTTGGTATGGCATAGGCACTACCCTTCATAATATGAAAATAAATAACACATCGGAATACACTACTTTAAAAAATGCTGCCAAAACAGATAACTTTATCCGTTATATATTTACGAACGTAGATACCAGTTTGGCGGCAAGTGATGAGACCATTATGCAACAATACGCATCTTTGGTTACCGATATATTTATCAAAGACAAATTTATTTCTCTTTTCTTAGAAGAACTGAGTAAAACCAAACAGGCATTAAAGGAATTGTTAGACCGTGATATGAAAGAAAGACGAGAACAACACTATTACTCCAGCCAACTCCGTGCTTCTCTTATGAAACCTATCCATACAAAGCAGATACTTTTGCTCAAAAAATGGAGGCAGGAGAAAAAAGAAGGAAATCCGCAAGCAGAAAATACCCTCTTAGAAATACTTATCAGTATCAACGCTATTGCAGGAGCAATGCGAAACACAGGTTGATTAGATTTTTTTTAATTATGAAATTAAAAAGATAAGATGTATATTATTATTTATATAAAGTATACTCTATAATCACAAATATTTTTGAAAACGAAAATAATTTAGGTGAAAAATGAGAGTGTCCGAAAAGTTGCTTTTAGTACGTTTGTAGTTTTGTAACCCTTTGATTATCAGTAGGTTTAAAATTAAATATTTGTGTAAAAAGAACTTTTCGGATACCCTCATTTATTATACTTTATATAAAAATTACTAAGAAACCTCTACAAAACAAAAATGACTGAAAACTAACAATGAAGAGTTTGCTTGCAGACACTATTTAGGCTATTCTACGGTGACTGACTTGGCAAGATTTCTCGGTTGGTCTACATTACAACCCCGTAAAATAGCAATATGATAAGCAAGGAGTTGGAGGGGTATTACGGATATGATGGGAGAGAATATTTCGTGTACTTTTGGGATTTCTATGGTATAGTCGGCAATAGTATCTAAATTTTTGTCATTTTCTGTTATTATGGCAATAACCTTTCCTTTTCGTGCTTTTACTTCTTGAATGTTGGAAAGTATTTTTTGATAGGAAGAATCTTTTGGTGCGATAAAAACTACGGGCATCTCTGTATCAATAAGAGCAATAGGTCCGTGTTTCATTTCTGCAGCGGGATACCCCTCAGCGTGTATGTAGGATATTTCTTTTAATTTTAAAGCTCCCTCTAAGGCAACAGGAAAATTTGTTCCTCTCCCTAAGTAGATAAAGTTTTTTGCATTATAAAATTGTTTTGCAATATGTTGTATGGCATCATTATTTTGTAAAACGTTTTTTATTTTATCGGGAAGAGTGTGTAATTCATACAAAAGCTCTCTGTATTTACTATCCAAAAGAGTTCCTTTTCTGTGTGCGATTCTCAATGCTATCATTATTAAAACTAGTACCTGCGCTGTAAATGCTTTTGTAGAGGCGACTCCTATTTCTGGACCCGCATGAAGATATACCCCTTCATTAGTAATACGAGCTATGGAGGAGCCTACTGCGTTTACTACTCCGAGAATAATAGCACCTTTTGATTTTGCTAATTCTAATGCGGCAAGGGTGTCTGCTGTTTCCCCGCTTTGTGATATAGCAATAATGATATCACCTTCTTTGATGATAGGGTTTCGGTATCTAAATTCTGATGCGTATTCTACTTCTACGCATATACGACAATATTCTTCTATAATATACTCAGCGATGAGACCTGCATGCCAAGAAGTTCCACAGGCTACAATAGTGAGTTTTTCTGATTGGGTAATTTGGTCTGCATATTCTCTTATGCCTCCTAAAAATAAACTTGCTTCTTCTATTTTTAATCTTCCTCTCATACAGTTAGCAATAGAAATGGGTTGTTCAAAAATTTCTTTGAGCATAAAATGCTCATACCCCCCTTTTTCTAATGCTTCTAGGGAGAGTTCTATGGTATTTATATAAGGAGTGTGTATTTCATTTTTTAAATTTTTTATAGTCAAGATATTGTTTTTTATTTCTGCGACTTCTTCATCGTCTAAATAGACAATTTCTTTGGTATATTCTATTATGGGGGAGGCATCGGATGCGATAAAAAACTCATCTTTTCCAACTCCTATCAGAAGTGGGCTTCCTTTTCTGGCGGCTATTAAAGTGTCGGGTTCGTTTTTATCTAAAACTACTATGGCGTATGCTCCTGCTACCTGACAAAGAGCAAGGCGGACGGCTTCGTAGAGGTTACATTTTTCGGTTGATTTTATGTCTTCTATAAAATGAATCAAAACCTCTGTGTCTGTGTCACTTTGAAAGACAAAACCTTTTGATGTAAGATTTTGTTTTATAGAATAATAATTTTCAATAATCCCATTATGTACGATAAGCATAGAGCCAGAACGGGAAATATGCGGATGCGCATTCACGTCGTTTGGTTCCCCGTGTGTAGCCCAACGAGTATGTCCTATACCAATGGTCCCATTGGTATTTTTTCCGATGAGAAATGTCTCTAAGTCCGAAACTTTTCCTTTTTTTTTATATAAAAGCAATTCTTCTTTTTCTGCATCGTATATTCCTATTCCGGCACTGTCATAACCTCTGTATTCTAATCGTTTTAATCCTTTTAACAGAATAGGAAATGTTTTTCTTTTTCCTACGTATCCAACTATTCCGCACATATTTGTTATCTTAAGGTTTATATTTATTGTGAGTAGTATTTTTAATAGATATATTTTGAGCAATTTTTTTTGCTATTTCCATAAAACAATCTGAAATGAACCCTTCTTTCATACTAAGAGGATAACCGCTATCGGCAGATTCGCGGAGTGATTGGACTAATGGGATTTCCCCTAAAAAAGGGATTTTATGTTTTTCTGCTAATTGTTTTCCTCCATTTTTTCCAAAAATATAATATTTGTTATCAGGGAGTTCTTCGGGGGTAAAATAAGCCATATTTTCAATAATTCCTAATATAGGAACTTGTATTTGTGGCTGTTGAAACATTGCTACGGCTTTATTTGCATCGGTAATTGCTACTTTTTGAGGAGTAGTAACAATAACTGCTCCTGTTACAGAGACGGTTTGCACTAAAGTAATGTGAATATCGCTGGTCCCCGGAGGAAGGTCTATAAAAAGATAATCCAATTCACCCCAATCGGTATCTCCAAAAAATTGTTTTAATGCGGAGCTTGCCATAGGTCCTCTCCATACAACTGCATTTTCAGGGGAAGATAAAAAACCTATGGATATAAGTTTTATTCCGTATTGCTCTATAGGGACAATCATATTTTTTCCATTTTTTTGGATGATACCTGGCTGTTCATACTCGCAATGAAATAAGGTAGGGATAGACGGTCCAAATATATCCGCATCTATAAGCCCTACTTTTGCTCCCGTGCGGGCTAAGCAGATAGCAAGATTGGCAGTAACAGTGCTTTTCCCGACGCCTCCTTTTCCCGAAGCTATAGCAATAATATTTTTACAGGAAGTAAGCATTGCCGAAGGGGCTCCTCCAACTACAGAGGAACCCATTTCTATTTCTAATTCGTAATCATTTCCTATTTCTTCTGTTACCGCATCTATAATTTTTCCTTTTATAAACTCTTTAAGGGGGCAGGCGGGTGTAGTAAGTACTATCTCTATAGATATGTGTTTATTTTTTACTTCTACTTTTTTTACCATATTCAGGCTTACCAAGTCCTTTTTCAAATCAGGATCTTCTACCTTTTGTAATGCTTTATAAATTTGCTCACGAGTATTCATCCTATTTTATTTTTAAATGATCCGTTCCTAAAATAACCCTTTTTTTCTAATAATCCGTTTTCCATGTTCTTGGTTGAAATTTACTATCATTTACAACTTTTACATTCTCTCCATTCTGACATAGCACATACAAACCTTTTTTGCAGGCATATATATCGGCATCATTTTTTACGACCATTCCTGCAATAGCACCATAAAAGCTCATCCCACTCAAGTCCATTCCTTTTGGTCCCACTGCTTTTATCTTTTCTAATCGCTCTATATGTTCGTCAACGTCTTCTGGCTTTAAAGTAGTTTTTACTTCTACAGCCACAAAGATATTGGTATTTACCATCAGTAAGTCCACTTCATAATACCGTTGGTCATTCTTAAAACCCTTTATGCTCTCGTAAATAGTTTCTATTGGTATTCCTTTTGCTCTCAATAATTCCATAAGTTTCGGCTCTACCATTTCAACAGCAAAGTTCCCTAAGGTATCAGTAACACCAGCAATCTTTTTATTAAGTTCTTGAGTGCTTTTTTCTGCTGCTTCTCTACTTTTTTTCATTTCTTCTTCAAACTCTGCTCGTTGTTTTTCTAATTTTGCGTCGAACTCTGCTTGGCGTTTTTCTGCTTCCGCTTGGCGTTTTTCTGCTGCTTCTGCTTGGC
>JASGCU010000001.1:83160-87631 GCA_030053935.1 Chitinophagaceae bacterium | reverse complement strand
ATACATTAAAAATAATCCCAAAGAGATTATAAGTTTATAGAAAATAAGATTAGCCACCCCTTGCCCCTCCTTTTAAAGAGGGGGGTTTAATATATGAAAATATATTGAGACCTTTCGGAGTTGTTTGTTTATTAGATAGTCCCGAATGGACGAAATATAAAAGCGATGGGTGTTAGCCCATCGAAAAAGAAATATAATAGGTGGGTTCTAAAAATTGATTTCTTCAAAAAAAATGATACAGTTTTGAGGATTTGAATTGTTAGAATCCCTCAATAGTAACTACTCTCCTTTGGAGGGGTTGGGGAGAGGTTAAAAAAGAATTCTACAAATATTAAATTTTAAACCTATTGATAATCAAACAGTTACAAAATTTATAAAGGTATCAAAAGTGACTTTTTGGACAGCATCAGAGTTTTCATAATGGTTTTTATATTTTTACCATTTTATGAAAGTATTTTTGTATCTCTTTTTGGGATAAAAAAGAAAAAAGTTTTCTTATATATATTTTGCAGTTGGAATAGTTTTTGTTTTTATAAGGAACTATTCTCATTTTTTATTTTTCATTCTACAGAACAAATTAATTATGCATTTAGAAATAGTCACACAGAGAGGTATTGTATTTAATAGTAATGTGGAGGTAGGAACGTTTTCAGGGTCGGATGGGAGTTTTCAGGTTTTAGAACATCATGCAAATATGATTTCTTGGTTGAAAATAGGAATAATAGAGATAAAGAGAAAGGAAGATGTGGTTTCTTTTTCTATCCAGGGTGGGGTTTTAGAAGTTTGTAACAACAAAGCCACGGTTTTGACAGACGAGGCGGTGCTACAAAAATAAAAAGACAATGAATACAGTATCAGTTCTTTTAGAGTTTGGAAAATTATTAATTCCTTCGGGCATCATTTTGTATGCTACATATCTATTAGTAAAGGTTTTTTTGAATAAAGAATTAGAAAAACATGTATTAGAAGCGAAGATGAAAGACAGACAGATAGTTCTTCCTTTGAAAATACAGGCGTATGAAAGAATGTGTTTGTTTTTAGAAAGAATATCTCTCCAAAATATTATACAGAGGGTCAATAATCCTGATATGACCTCGGGTGAATTACAAAGATTGCTGATACAGGAGATACGAAGTGAATTTCATCATAATCTTGCACAGCAGATTTATATATCCGAAAGTATTTGGATGGAAATAAAACAAGCAGTGGAGGAGCTGATAATGTTTATCAATAAAGAGAGTTTACATATCCCCCAAGATACCAAGAGTATTGATTTAATAAGGCATTTATTAGAGGAGAGTATTCGTATAGAAGAACAGGGAGTTTCTAAAGCTTTGAGAAATTTGAAAGAGGAGGCAAGGGGGGTTTTATAGGTTACGGTAGGATTCGGATAAAAAATGTAACTAAGGAATGGTTTTTAGAATAGTTTCGTAATAGGTAGGCAATAAAAGAGTATATGATACAAATACAATCTGTAACGGTAAAAAATTTCAAAATCTTTGGAGAAGAAATTTCTCTTCGGGTAGAGCACGATATTACAGTGCTTATTGGAGCAAATAATTCGGGAAAGACATCGCTTATCCAAGCAATTGCTTTGTGGAAATGGGCACTTGAAATATGGCTTCAAAAAGAAGGGAAAAAGAAAAAACAAAAAGAAGGAATCAGAACAGGGGTATCTCTGAATAGATTGGAAATTTCCCAATGCCCTGTAAAAAATATGCGATATTTTTGGCACAATACTCAGGTCAGAAAAGGAGTTACACCTATAGAATCTTCTATTACCATTACCTTTGAATACGAAAATACGGAATATACAAAAAAAGAAACAAACATAGAGATATTTTTTAAATACCACAGTCCCGATCTGATGTATTGTTACGTAAAAGATGCTTCTTCTTTAGATACTCTACAGCAAATAAATACTCTTTCTATCAATATTCTCTACGCAATGTCGGGAGTGAGTGAAAAAGAAGATTATCTTCTCAAAGAATCTATACAAAATTATGTAGGATTAGGGCAAACCGCTTCTGTTCTTCGAAATATATGCTACCATCTTTTTATAGATGATCCCCAGTCATGGGAAAAATTGGTAGATATTATGCAATCTTTATTTTCTGTGAACATAAATGTTCCTGTTAAAACGGGAACGGGAAAGATAGAAATATCCTATAATTATACAGAAAAGAAAAAAAAAACAGAGTATGATTTAGACATCACTATGGCAGGGAGAGGACAACAACAAATGCTTCTTATCCTATCTTATCTTTTATTGTATAAAAACTCTGTTTTGTTGGTAGATGAACCCGATGCTCATTTAGAGATTCTCAGACAAGCACAAATATTTTTGATACTAAAAAATTTAGTAAGAGAGTATAAAAGCCAGCTTATTATTGTTACCCATTCAGAAGTGATTCTGAATGAAACGAGCAACATAAATCTTATAACACCAGGATCTATAACCGAAATAACGGATAAACAAGAGTATAAATATATAATAAATGCTTTGAAAGATTTTGGTATAGAACACTATTACAAAGCATTGATAAACCCTCGTATTTTATACATAGAAAGCACTACGGATAAGGATATGCTCTTTGCTTTTGCAAAAAAAAAGGCTCATCCCTGTAAAAATATCCTTGAAAAAGATTTGCATTTTTATTATACACAAAATCCGAATAACGAAGAAAATTTGGGTCAAGCATTGGAGAGAAAGGGGGGATTATATGAGAACCACAAAAAACATTTTAATGCTTTAAAACAAGTAATTCCCGATATAAAAGGAATTGCTATTTTTGATTCGGATGGAAAAGAAAAACAAGAGGAAAGAGGTTCAGACCTTTGTGTTTTGTATTGGAAAAGATACGAATTAGAGAATTATTTTGTGACTCCCAAAACTATTTTTGCATACATAGAAAATTATTATAAAGACATTCCCGTTTTTAAAAATGAGAATAGAAAAATAATGAAAGAAATAGTAGATGCAGCAACTTTAAAGATTATTTTTGATACAAACACAAAAGCATGGAATGAGTATCAAGTGTTAACAGAAAACCTTCAAGATGTTTTTTTTCAAAATAATTCTACACGTAAAAAGATGAGTGATTTTGCAGAGAATATTTTTACAGAATTTTCTACGCGTACCAAGCATCCCATGCTCAAAAAAAAAGATTTTTATAAGCTCATAGATTTTTTAGAAATTATTCCCGATGAGGTACAAGAAAAATTAAACATAATGCAACAATATTTACAAACCGATAATACTTAACAAGAAGCAATTGCGCATTATAATCATACTTATATATTATAAAATTATTATAAAAAATGGAATTAAAAAAAGTAACATTACATACGGTGCATGAGCAGTTAGGAGCAAAGATGGTTCCTTTTGCAGGTTTTTCTATGCCACTCAAATATTCTTCGGATATAGAAGAACATACTTGTGTTCGCAATGGAGTTGGTATTTTTGATGTCTCACACATGGGAGAATTTTTAGTAGAAGGTGAAAAAGCTTTGGACTTACTCCAATATATTACTTCAAATGATGTTTCTAAATTAAAAAATGGTCAGGCACAGTATTCTTATTTTCCAAATGATACAGGAGGGATTATAGATGATATTTTAGTTTATAAGCATAACGATACAAAATACATGGTAGTAGTCAATGCCTCAAATATTGAGAAAGATTGGAAATGGATTTGCAAGCAGAATCATTTTGGTGCTACTGTCCATAATATATCGGATTCTCTTTCCTTATTTGCTGTTCAGGGACCAAAAGCATGCTTATGTTTGCAAAGTATTACCGAAATACATTTAGAATCTATACCCTATTATCACTTTGCAATTGGAAATATAGGCGGAATAGAAGATGTTGTTATTTCTGCTACGGGCTATACGGGTGCGGGTGGTTTTGAACTCTATGTAAAAAATGAATATGCGGCGCATTTGTGGAATGCTATTTTAGCATGTGGAAAAACATTTCACATACAACCTATAGGACTTGGAGCCAGAGATACATTACGTTTAGAAATGGGTTATTGTTTATATGGAAATGATATTGATGAAACTACTTCTCCTATAGAGGCAGGTTTAACATGGGTTACTAAATTTACAAAAAAATTTATAAACGATGCTTTTCTACTCCGTCAAAAAGAAAGAGGAGTTGAAAAAAAATTAGTAGGTATTCTCATGGAAGAAAGGTCTATTCCACGCTCTCATTATGAGATATATAACCTGCAAAATGAATGTATAGGCACGATTACCTCCGGTTGTTATTCTCCTACTTTACAAAGAGGTATAGCGATGGGATATGTAAAAAATATATTTTCAAAGCTGGATACGGAAGTATTCATAAAAATAAGAGAAAAATTTGTAAGAGCAAAAATAACAAAAACCCCATTCTTACAAATGAAATAAAACGAAAAAAATATCTAATAGAATATAATTTACTTTTTAAACTCACCATAATACTATG
>JASGCU010000001.1:0-83060 GCA_030053935.1 Chitinophagaceae bacterium | reverse complement strand
GAAGGAAAAATAGAAGGAAAAATAGAAGGAAAAATAGAAGGAAAAATAGAAGGAATCATAAAAGCCATCAAAAGAGGAAAACTGACACTCATAGAAATAGCTGAAGATTTTGAGGTTTCTGTAGAGTTCGTAATACAAATAAAAAAAGAAAAAAATATCTAATAGAATACAATTTACTTTTTAGAACCAACCGATTATAAAACATAAGACCCTCGTATATTATTAAGAATGAAAGAAATACTCTTTTTAGAAACGGATAAAAAAATTTATTTTGCCAGTGATTTCCATCTTATTTTTGAAAAAACAACAAAACGAGAAGAAAAAATTATAAGATGGTTAGAGCATATAGAATCAGATGCGGGAGCAATTTTCTTGGTAGGTGATATATTTGATTTTTGGTTTGAGTATAAATATGTAATACCTAAAGGGTTTATTTCTCTGCAATCGAAAATAAAGAACCTGGTACAAAAAAAAATACCTATTTATTTTTTTACAGGCAATCACGATATGTGGATGAGTGATTATTTTGTGAAAGAGTTGGGAGTAAAGATATATAAACAGAATCAAGTTTTTGTCTGCGGAGACAAACAAATTTTTATAGGACATGGAGATGGAATCGGTCCAAATGATTTTGTTTATAAATGCCTCAAAAAAATATTTCAGAATACAATATGTCAATTTTTTTTTAGATGCTTACACCCTGACATAGGTATGTCTATAGCAAATGCATGGTCACAAAAAAGTAGAGAGAAGAATGGAGAAAAGAATACATTTATGGGAGAAAAAGAATGGATTCTTTCTTTTTGCAAAGAGGAAGAAAAAAAAAATCACAATGATTTTTATATTTTTGGACATAGGCACTTACCTATTCATACAGATGTTGCCGATACCTCTCAATACATAAACATTGGTGATTGGATAACTCATTTTTCTTATGCTGTTTTTGATGGTGAGAAGGTAAAACTCTTTTATTTTAATAAATAATATTTTGATATGAATTTATATGGATTTTTACTCATAAGTTTTTTTATATTTATTACGGGTATTGTATTAATATTTACAAGAAGAAGACCTATTATAATTCTCATAGGGATAGAATTAGTGTTTAATGCTTCGGCTCTCAATTTTGCAGTATTGAATGAAATAAATTTAAAAAATACAGATGGGCAGTTTTTTGCCCTCATTATAATATGTGTGGCAGTGATAGAGACAATGCTTGCACTTTCTATGCTTATTAATAAGCACAAACAGGGACAAGAGAAAGAATAAATATTTTAGGTGAGTTTTAAAAATTGATTTTAATTTTCTATCATATATTTTTTTTATAAAACAAGCGATCACATCAAAAAAATGTTTTTCATAACAATATTAATTGTTGAAACTGTCTATAATCAAATAATTTTAAAACTCAATATTTTGGTAAAAGCGACTTTGCGGGGGGACTCAAAATTAAGAGTTTTCTTGCAGACACTGCTTAATTTTGAGATCTTACCAATCGATCATTCACTGCTTTTCCTATACCTCTATTAGGAACGAGCTCTGCCAGAATATACTTTGATTCACTATTATCCAAAATTCTAAGCGATGCAAATATGTTTTTCGCCGCCTCATCCACACTACCTGAAGGAGAGAGAACTATATTTTCTTTCAACAAAGGATGAGAGTATTTTTTTTTAAATGAAAGAATGGATACTTCTTGATAATTGTATTGTGTGAGAAGTTTGTTTATATCGCCTATAATAATTTTTTTGTGAGGAGAATAGTGTTTTTTGAGCATACCAGCTGTTGTAGGTACTCCATCAGTATTACTATAATTCTTTATATGAAGCTTCCCTGTTATTTTTTCTATTTTATGTATACTTGTTCCCCCTAATCGGTATAAAGTAGGAATCCCATCCGGAAAACCAATAATGGTAGATTCTATACCTATAGAACAGTTCCCACCATCTAATATATAGGATATATATTTTCCGAGTTGCTCTTGAACGTGTTTTGGGGTAGTAGGACTTATGTATCCAAAAGGATTTGCACTGGGGGCAGCGAGTGGAAAATCGATCTTTTCCAATAAAGCAAGAGTAAGAGGATGATTGGGAATACGAATTCCTACTGTTTCTAATCCTGAAGTAAGTATATCTGGTATATGTTTTTTTTTTTGAAAGAGTATGGTAAGCGGTCCGGGTGAAAAAGTTTTGATAAGTATTTCTGCTTTTTCTGGTATATATTCTACCATTCCTTGTATCTTTTGAAAGCTATTTGTATGCACAATAAGAGGGTCAAAAAAAGGTCTTTTCTTCGCTTTAAAAACAGAGAGAATGGCTTTTTCATCAAAGGCATTGCAACTTAATCCGTATACTGTTTCCGTTGGTATGGCTACCAGCTCTCCTTTTTCTAATATATCTTTTGCCTTTTGTATATCTACACCTTGTTCTGCCATATTTATACAGGGGTTACGGGGGCGGTTAAACTCATAGAAAATCTTTGTTTCGTAAGCACATGGATACAAAGAGACCTCGTTTTCATTGTTTTCATTTTTTTATATCGAACACCTTTATATATAAATTCACGCATTAAGGGGATCTCTACTAATAATATCGTTTTTGCATCTGTGACGTTATATTTTGATAATCTTTTTATCAAAGAAACATCATTGCAAGAAGATGCTTTTACGTTTTGTAAGTGCTGGTAAAGTGCTTGCTCTATATCCATAGGAAATACTTTTTGTTCCAAAAGAGGTTTCAAAAGCATTCTAAAACAATCTTTCCACTCATTACCATGGGGCAAAACCGCATCATGATACTTTTGAAATGTTTGCAAATGTGCAACTTCATGAACATACACTACCGTAAAATGATACGGATTGAGATTGTTATTTACCGTAATAACACATTTTTTAGACCTATTATAAAATCTAAAATCACCCAACTTAGATGTTCTTGTTTTTACTATTTTAAAAAGAAAGTTATTGTTCGTAAATAAATCAAAACAATACGGAACGGCACTCTCAGGAAAATACTTTTGAAATATCTCTTTATTCATTCTTAAGGTAGGTTCTAAAAATTTAGTGTTATTTTGAAATTTAAAAAATACCAGAACCCTTTCAGTATTTTTTCACAGATAATACAAAGAAATATGTTTTAAGACCGTTGCAAAACTAAAAGAGAAAAAAAACTACTCATTTTTATCAAAATGATCCATCTTGTAAAAAAATGTTATAAACAAATATAATTATTTGCTAAAGATTTACAATTTTTAATAACCACTGATTTAAGCGATATGACTCATTTTTAATGATTTACATCAGTAGTATTAGTTCAGTCGGTGTTCTATTTTTTATAATTCAAAACTTATAATCTATTTTGATCTTTTTTTCCAATTATGAGATGGATTGGATACGGGAATGGATGTATTTTTATTTTTTTCATGTAAAAGGAATGCTACGGTAGCGGCTATTTCTCCAAGATTCTTTGTATATTCGGAATCTAACATTTTTGGTGTAAAGTATTTGTTTATAAATTTAGTATCAAATTTTCCCGATATAAATTCAGGATGTTGCAGAGCAAACTTACAAAAGGAGAGTGTGTGAGCTATGCCCGTGATTTTATAATCATCTATTGCTCGGAGCATTTTTTGTATAGCAAGTTCTCTATTTTCCGCATGCACTATAAGCTTTGCTATCATATTATCATAATACTGAGGGATGAGCATTCCTTGTTCATAACCATCATCTACTCTTACTCCCGTACCTTGGGGAATTTTATATACTTCTAACCTCCCTATATCGGGTAAAAAATTTTGAAGAGGGTCTTCTGCACAAATACGGACTTCAATAGCATGTCCTCTTATCTCTAAGTCTGCTTGTTGTATGCTCATTTTCTTTTTTTCTGCAATAAGGATTTGTTGCCTCACTAGGTCTATTCCTGTGATCATCTCTGTAACAGGATGTTCTACTTGTAGTCGGGTATTCATTTCCAAAAAGAAAAAATTCAACTGCTCGTCCATAATAAATTCCACTGTTCCTGCTCCATAATAATTACATGCCTTTGCTACCTGAACTGCTGTTTCTCCTATTTTTCTTCTTATTGCGGGAGTTAAAATTGGACAGGGTGCTTCTTCTATCAATTTTTGATGTCGTCTTTGGATACTGCAATCTCTCTCAAAAAAATATAATATATTCCCGTGTTGGTCTCCTAAAATTTGAACCTCTACATGTTTGGGAGAATGTATATATTTTTCAATAAAAACTGTTCCATCCCCAAAAGATGACTTTGCCTCGCTTACTGCTAATGAATATTGGGATTCAAAATCGGATTCTTTTTCTACCACTCGCATACCTTTTCCACCTCCTCCCGCACTGGCTTTGATAAGAATAGGGTAACCAATTTGTTCTAATTCTTTTTTTACTGCTTCTAAATTATGAATAGACCGATTTATACCCGGCACCATCGGAATATTATATTGAGATACTGTTTTTTTTGCGGAAAGCTTATCTCCCATAGAACGAATGGAAGCCGCAGAAGGTCCTATAAAAATAATACTATTATCCTGTAGCATCTGTGCAAAATCTGCGTTTTCGGATAAAAAACCATATCCCGGATGAACTGCATCTGCTTTGGTTTTTTTGCAAGCTTCTATTATTTTCTCTTTTCGAAGGTATGAATCTTGAGAAACAATACCTCCTATCCAAACCGCCTCATCAGCATACCTTACGTGAAGCGAATTCCTATCTACATCACTATAAATGGCAACTGTTTTTATTCCCATTTCCTTTGCTGTCCTTATAACCCTCAATGCTATTTCTCCTCTATTAGCAATTAAAATTTTTTGTATTGTCATATTTTTTTATTTATTATTTATAACTTTTCTGTCGATTCATAACTTGTTTTTTTATGCATATAATTCTACTTTGGATAGGACTCATATTTTAAAATTTTATTGCTTACTTGTTTTTTTAAGTATAATTTTATTTTTAATATAGATACAATTTTTTTTTATTGGATATTTTTTTTATCTATTTATACCAAATAGCACTTTCTCCCCTATCGTATGGCGATTTTCTGATGCGTTTTACTGCATCCGTTAATCCTTTCCATAAGGACTTGAGAGACCATTTTACATCATTTACCTCTTTATAAAAATTGGATTGGTGTTCATTTTTGGTAAATGTTTTTTGTTTGGAGGAGGAATTCGTTTGATTATATAATTTTTTGATAAGCAAATAAGGTGCTATAATAGGGGATACTATTACTGCACTGCTATAAAAAAGTATAGATTTAGATTTTGAGTTTTTGTTGGTATTTTGCGAGGAATAAACTCTATCATCTAAGGGTGATATATGCTTATTTTTTATAGAGCCGCGGGAAATAGTATGGATAGTTTTTTGTTTCCATGTGTGAAAGGATATGAATATAGGAGGTGCTTTTGTCCTTTTACGGGATATGGATACGGGTTCTGTTCTTTTGTGACTTTTTTCACGGGATATATGATGGTTCTTTTCAAATATTTTTTTTACAAGTATATATGGAATAACTACAGGAGCTAATACCACAGAAGAACTGGTCAAAAAGATACTTTTGAATTTGTAAGATTGGGAACGTGTGTTTTTATAGTCCTGTTTGGTATGAGAATATGCGGTAGTTTTGTATTGCATTTTTCTTTTGTATACAGCTACTTCGGTATTTAGATTTTTATTTCTATGGGGAGAAAGAGTATTTTTCTTCTTTTTGAGAGCGAATAGAGAAGTGAGTAATGGTTGGGATTTTGTTCTTCTACGAGAAATAGATACGGGTTTTGTTTTTCTGATACTTATTTCCCCTCCCGATGTAGTATGAGAAAATACTTTTTCTAACAAAAGATAAGGAATAGCTACCGGGGCTAAGATTATTGCCACACTTGTTTTGGTTATCAAGTGGATATTACTATTACGAGAAGAATGTATACTGTTTTTTTTTTTATGTTGTTTTTCTCTTGTTGCTGTTTGATGAGTTTTTTTGAGAGGGTAAGTTTGATTATAAAATGATGTTTTTCTATCAGAAATTCTATTTTGTTGAATATTTTTACGGATAGAAGTTCCTATATCGTTCAATGCAATGAAGAGGGGTTTGGTTCTCTGTCGTTTTCGGGAAAGGGATACGGGGGGGCGTTTTCTTATTTTTGGAGATGGGGTTGAGTTTTTTCGAAAAAAAGAAGATTGAGAAAAAGACCTTCTGTAAGTAGGGGGATAGTAGTTTTTTTGGTATGTATTTATTCGATAAGACAAAAATGTATTCTCTGCTTTTGTAGTATAAGAAAGGGCAATGAACAAAGAAAATAGCAAGATTCTCTTGGTTATTGCCCTTAATAGTGATGGTATACTGTAATAGATATATGATATGGGAAGCAAAAAATTCATTTTTGGTAGAGAGTGAAACAAAAATATAGAACAAAAAATATATTAGGACTCCTCTGTTTCTTCTACTAATTGTGCCTCTTGATACGGAAATATTTCTATTATGTTCGTTTGCACAATATCAGGAATGGTTACATCTATTATGATACCACTTATTTTTTCTAATAATCTGTCGTATGCACTTTTGACATCAGTTGCATATACAAGCATATCGTTTCTTATTTTTTTTTCATTACCTGTTTCATCATCCACAGAATAATAAATTACCTTACATTTGAACCAAAAATCCCCCTCAGCATATTGAAAGACATCGCTGATTCTTGTTTTAGCAATACTTTGGAGGTAGAAACCACCTTTTACTGATTCTATGAGTCGTTCGTATATAATGGATTCTGCTTCTGTATAACTTCCAGCGTTCACCAAATAGGACTCTATTACTTGTTTTACCTCACCGTCTTCATTTTCTCTTTGGCATTTTATTTTGCAATTAAACCAACTTCTAATCATCTATTGTATTTTTAAGTATTATATTATGTATATTACGAATTGTTATTGCTTTGTTTTTAAAATTAAAATGAATGTATTCTTTTTATTTTTTTATTTGATACAAAAAAACAAAATTAAAATATATTTTCTTATTTTTATTTTTTTATAATAAAATTCATTTTTATTATACTTCTGTAATCAATTTATATATTTATAGGTATAAAAAATAAAAAGAGAGAACAAAACAAAAAATATTTGTAAAATTATTATTTCAATTATTAAAAATTAAAATTAAATACTATGACAGCAAATGAAAGAATAGAAAAAGCATGTGTAGATGCAAAAGAAAAGCTTCACCAATTAGATATAGAACCAACAATTCAAGCAGAGTTAGAATATGTAATAGCAAGCTATAGATACGATAAAAATCCAATAGGACTTTATGAAATAGCGGAAAAAGCATACCGTGTGCTTCTTGTCCACAAGGAAAAATATCCCAAATCTGTATCTAAAAAGATGGTAGAAGATATTGAAAAAGCTATCAAAACAAAATAAAATATATTCATAGATGTATAATTTCGCTACATACATTAGTATATAAATAATATCATACAAAAAATAAAAATATATCAGTTTTTTTGTAATTCAAATTATTTTATTTTTTGTGCTTTATTACTAAAAAAATATTTGTATTTGAGTTACCCCAAAAAGTTCTTTTTACAAAAATATTAGGTTTTAACTATTGATAATCAAATAATTACAAAATTAAAAGTATGTCAAAAATGAATTTACAATGAAAAAAAAAATGGCATCTATCTTATTTTCTTTGGTATTATGTACTATAGTTTCTGAAATTATGGCAGATGCTATTTTAATAGTACATCCCTGTGTTTCGTACCAAGGAACAAATGAATTGCTTGTATCACAAGAGGGATCAATACATAATTTTCTAAAGATATATCTATCTTTTTTTGAATTACGAGAAAATGAGAATGAAGAGGAGGGGAAAGAAAAAAAAACTTCCTTTTATTCTTTTTGTATTGTTATTATTTCTTTTTGTTTCGTTTACAATTATTCCTTATCTCATCATAGATCCCGTATCGCATTTTCGTTCTGCAGAAAATACATACTCCTACACCAGCTTCGGGATTGATTTCCATTTTATTTTTTTAAGAGAAAGATTTTGTGTATAAAGGTTTTTATTGTTGAAATAACACCTTGATTATATATGCTTTATTATAGATCTCAATGAGTTCTATAATGAAGAACTCAATTTCATGTGTTCGTGAAATTGTGATAACCCTCTATAAAGTACTACAATCCACTATTTTTGATGGGTTGTTTTAGAATGTATTTCTGTATGTATAAATTTTTAATAGAATGATAGCACAAAGGGTTCCTTTAGATGGAATAAAAGGATTGAAGGAGAATTGGTTGGGAGATATGACGTCGGGTTTTATGGTGTTTTTGCTCGCTTTACCGTTAAGTTTGGGTATAGCAAAGGCGAGCGAATTTCCTGCATCAATGGGGGTTTTTACGGCAATGGTTGGTGGTATGCTGGTAAGTATTTTTTCTGGTTCTCGGTTAACCATAAAAGGACCCGCAGCGGGTTTGATTACTATTTGTTCGGGTTGTGTGATGGAATTTGGTGGTGGGGAATCGGGTTGGGAATTGGCATTAGGAGTTATAGTCGTAGCGTCTCTTTTTCAGATGGTATTTGGTTTTTTTAAAATAGGTTCTTTGACTGTTTTTTTTCCATATGCAGCGGTGCATGGAATGTTGGCAGCAATAGGATTGATTATTTTTTCTAAACAAATCCATATTCTTTTGGGGATTGATCCTGCAGAATTAAAAGGGTTCAGTGCTTTAGAGTTATATGGAAAGATTCCGAGTTCTATTATTCACGAGGATATTCGGGTTACTATCATTGGTATAGTAAGTTTATTCATAATTTTTGGGGTTCCAAAGGTAAAGATAGGTATTTTGAAAAAGATACCTATAGCATTACTGGTTTTATTAGTAACCATTCCAATGGAGATATTTATGGATTTTAAAGATACGGAGCCTCAGTATGCATTAGTGGGTATAGGGGATTTTTGGAAAGATATTACTTTCCATGCGGATTTTTCTGGGATTTCGAGTATTGTTTTTTGGAAGTACGTATTGATGTTTTTGTTAGTAGGGAGTTTAGAGTCCTTGCTGACGGTGCGTGCTATGGATGGTTTAGATCCTTGGAAGCGAGAATCTGACCCGAATAAGGATTTGATAGCAGTTGGTTTTGGGAATACCATTTCAAGTTTATTTGGTGGAATTCCTATGATATCAGAGGTAGCGAGGAGCTCTGCTAATATTACTTTTGGAGCAAGGACTCGTTGGTCTAATTTTTTCCATGGTTTTTTTCTATTTGTAGCGATGCTATTTTTTATACCTATTATAGAATTGATACCTAATTCTGCTTTGGCAGCCCTCTTGATATCAGTGGCATATAGATTGGCATCGCCGAGTGAGTTTCTAAAAATGTATAAAATAGGTTCAGAGCAGTTAGTTATTTTTTTAGTAACCATAATTACGACTTTGGTAACAGATCTGTTAATAGGTATTTTTACAGGTGTTTTGATTAAATTTTTATATCATTTATATAACGGGGTTTCTGTTCGGGATTTATTTAAACCGCGTTACACATTAGAGAGTATAGAGGGAGGATATAAAGTTTTTGTCTTTGGGTCGGCAATATTTTCTAATTTAATAGGATATAAAAAATTATTTATGGGATTACTTAAAGAGAAACTGATTATCTTTGATTTTTCGGGTTCTAAGTTTGTAGATCATAGTTTTATGGATGCTTTGGCATATTTTGAATCAGACTTTACAGACAAAGGGGGGAAGGTTTCTATAACAGGCTTTGATAATTTTCGTCTTTTTTCAGAATATCCTACTGCATCTCGAAAATATGATCCTAATACCAAATATAAAATAGAGATAAAGCTATCAGAAAGACAGCGTGCCTTACAGATATATGCTTCTGAAAATGAGTATGGTTTTATTCCACAAAAGGTGAAGAATCTTATGAAATTTAGGGATTTTAATATTCAGATAGGGAGTAGAATTTCTTACGAAGAGAACGTTTTGGATGTATATTTGGAAAAAGGGCATGTGACTGTATCTGATATTATTATAACAGAGGGAGTATTACGGGAGCGGAATGATACTTTTATTACTGTTTTGTATTTGACAGAATTACCGTTGAGTGTTCCAGATTTCATACTTATTCCGGAGGGATTTTTTACAAAGATTTCAGAAATTTCTTCTGGTAAAGATATAGATTTTCCAGAATATCCTATATTTTCACAAAAATATTACTTGCGAGGGGATGAAGAGGATGCTATAAACAAGTTTTTTGATAAAAGTATAATAACATTTTTTGAAGACAATGTGTATGTTCACATGGAGTGCCGTAAAAATAGGGTTGTTATCCATTCTAAGAAAGAGTTATTAGATGTGTATGGTATAACACAAATAATAAGATTTTCCGAGAAATTTTTGAGTGTATTACTTGAAAAAAAGTAGTGTAGTATTTGTAAAAGGCGAGATGTATTTTCTGCCTTTTACTTTTTTATTTCATTATCATACGATAAAAAAGATATGTTTTTAATATTAGGAGTGCTTTTATTAGGGGGGGCTATTTTTATACTGCCATCGGGTATAAAAAAATACTATTCGTTGTTGTTGCATTTATTTATTTTTGTGGTAGATATGCGTTGGGTTTTGAATTTTTGGAATAGTGGTGTTCAGATTGTGTATTTTTTATCGCCTTTTTCACAAGAAGCTATTTTTATAAAAATAGATGGTTTGTCTTTTCTGTTTTCACTTATGATTCATATAGTTGTAATGGTAGCGAATTTTTACGCTTTAGATTATATGCAAGGTTATGATTTGAAGAAGGGAAATATGTGGATGTCTTTGTATTTTTTTTCGTTGGTATTACTGCATAGTTCTTTGATATTGGTAGTAAGTATGGATGGAGGGTTCTCATTTTTATTTTGGTGGGAAATGATGACGGTGAGTGCCTTTTTACTGATACTTTTTCATTCGGAAGAAAAGAAGGTAATAGATGCTGCTTTACGGTATATTGTTCAGATGCATATAGGTTTTTTCTTTCTGTGTATAGGTTTTTTTCTTTTGGATAGTTTTACGGGGAGTATGTCTTTTGAGAGTTTAGGAAAGATATCAGGTCAGAAAGAAAGTGTGATAGTGAGTGTTTTTTTATGTATAGGATTTGGGTTTAAAGCGGGCTTTATTCCTTTTCATTCGTGGCTTCCTGATGCTCATGCTGCTTCTCCTTCGCATATTTCAGCAATAATGTCTGCTATTATTACGAAGATGGGTATTTTTGGAATTATGAAAGTTATTATACCTATAAGTGTTTTTTCTTTAGAGTTTGGGATGGGGATGTTGTTTTTTGGGATTTGCACGGGTATATATGGGATTTTACAGTCGATTTTTGAAAAAGATATAAAACGGATATTTGCATATAGTAGCATAGAAAACATAGGAATTATAGGAATAGGTATGGGAATAGGACTTTTGGGAAGGGGTTTTCATTCTTCTATAATTTCGTATTTGGGTTTTTCGGGTGCTTTGCTACATGTGTTTGGGCATTGTTTGTATAAGTCGTTATTATTTTTTATGACTGGGAATATTCAAAAAATGGTAGGCGGTACGGATGCGACGCTTTTAGGAGGATTGGCACAAAAGATTCCTGTTACGAGTTTTTTAGTTTTAATGGGTTCTATGGGTATTTTAGCTTTACCGCCTTTGAATGGTTTTATTTCGGAATTTTTACTGTATAGGGCTTCTTATTCTTTTGTATTAGGGGGTTCGTATCAAGAGATTATTTTGGGTGTTGTATCTATTATAGGGATGACTTTAATAGGTGGTTTGTCTCTTTTTTCTTTTGTAAGAATGTATGGTTTAACTTTTTTGGGGAGTAGCCGTAGTGTTTTAGGGGAAAAAAAGCTTCCAGAAAATTCTTTTTGGATGACAAAACTTCCTTTTGTGTTGATATTTTTTATGCTTTGTATTGGTATTTTGCCTCAGTATATGTTTCTTTTTTTAGAAAGAAGCGTCGGTGTTTTTTCATTAGAAAGTACAGACCGTGATGCTTTGATAGGAACATTAGAGAGTATAAGTATTCTTCATATAGGATTGATAATATGTTTTGGAATAATATATGCTTTGAGGAGGTGGCATTTGTCAAAAGTAATCGTAGAAAGGAGTGCTACTTGGGGTTGTGGTTATTCGGGATCGGATTATAGACATCAGTATACACTCTCTTCTTTTTCAGATAATCTAAGAGGTATTTTGAATCCTGTGTTGCATAATAAAGTAGAATATAAAAAGATAGAGGAGAAAGAGATATTTCCTGTGGGGAGAAAATTTCATTCTTATGTAAAAGATGGGTTAGATGTTTTCTTTACACAAAAAATATCGGGTATTATTTTCTTTTGCTCGCATGTTATGGCAAAGGTTCAGACGGGATATATTAATCATTATGTAGTATATCCGTTATTATTTTTATTAATAATAGGGTTATTAACATTTTTAAGCATATTGTGATGGTAGTATTTTTGTTAATATTTGTATCGGCTTTGGTTTTTTCAGGTATAATTGCTCGGACTAAGGCGTATTTGAGTGGTCGTTGCGGTGCTTCTATTTTTCAACCGTTTTATGATATAATGCGGTTATTCAAAAAAGGGAGTATTTTTAGCAGTTCTTCTTCGTTTCTTATGCAGATAGGTTCTGTGGTTTACTTTGTGAGTATCTTAATTGGGTCTTTAGTAGTACCTGTATGCCATTTTAATGGGATTCTTTCCTTTGAGGGAGATTTTATTTTTTTTGCATATATGTTTAGTTTAGGGCGTTTTTTTATGGTCCTTTCGGGTTTAGATGTTTCTAGTGGTTTTGAAGGAATGGGAGTAAATAGGGAAGTTCTGTATAGTTTGTTTGTGGAGCCGGTGTTTTTTACTTTATTAGCTTCTTTGTGTATGTTTACGGGTCATACTTCATTTGCGTCACTGTTTCAGGAGCTTCATTTTGGGTCGGATTTTTCTTTCATGATAGCATTTTTGAGTGTATATATATTAGCAAGTATTACTTTAGTGGAAACGAGCCGTCTCCCTGTTGATGATCCAAACACACATTTGGAGCTTACTATGGTACATGAAGTGATAATTTTAGATCACAGTGGTTTTGATTTAGCATTAGTGCAATTAGGGACAGCACTAAAAATGAGTATATTCGGTACTTTTATAGCCAATTGTATATTACCTGGGGATTTACAGGGTATATTAGCAATATTTCTATTTTTATGTATACAGGTTCTCTTTGCTGTTGGGATAGGGATTTATGAATCATTTAGAGCAAGGAATAAAATGATAAAAAACAGTATTTTTTTAATATCCCTCTTCTGTTTTTCTATCATACTTTTATTTGTAATTATTATTATTAACAATAAAATATAAAAATTATGCTTTCGTTTCTTATCATTTTATTTCTTATTAGTTTAATATTTTTAGTAAAGACAGAGTTAGTAGTGAGTTATGTTTGGCTGTTAGGGTTTCAAGGGATTTTACTGTTTTTCATTGGTATTTTAGAGCTTCATGAAATAGATATAAAACATTTAGTGTTTATTTTGTTAGAAACCCTCGTATTTAAAGCGATATTTATCCCTTTATTTTTGAAATGGATTATAAAAAGACAAAATATGATGGAAAATTCAAGACATAATGTGTTTTTATTACAAGGGTTTTATTCTGTATTATTTGCTATAGTGGCGGTGCTGATAAGTTTTACTTTAGCACATATACTTTATAAAGAGCATTTGAATATTAAATATCTCACGGTGGCAATATCTTCTGTTCTTATAGGTTTATTTATAGCAATTACACACAAAGAGATTATTACTCACATAGTTGGGTATTTGGTGTTAGAAAATGGTATTTTTTTGCTTTCCTTAGCAATAGGGAGTGATATTCCTATTCTGATAAATTCAGCTATCTTATTGGATATTTTTAGTAGTATTTTGGTAATGGGTATATTTTTTAATAGGGTCAGTATTACTTTTGAGGCAGACAATGCGGATAGTTTGTCTGATTTGAAAGATTAGAAAAATTTAGATATAGTTTTATTTTATATTACTAAAAAAAACAAATATAATGTATATGGTTCTTTCTTTTTTAATAGTTTCGTGTCTCTGTATAGGAGGGAGTTTTTTTTTCAATAAAACAATAAGTCATCTTATTACATTCTTATATTCGTTTGTTTTATTAGGTTTTGTGTGCTTTTTTAGTATGCGAGTGGGGATAGTATATGATACTTTTTTTATGGTAGATAATCTTTCGTTACTTTTTTTATGGCTTACGGTTATAATATCTTTTTTGTCTGGGATCCATTACAAGCAATATGCAGAAGTGAGGCAAGAAACGGATTATACTATACGACTTCATAACGCTGGGACAATTATTTTTTATGCCTCAATAACAGGTGTACTCACTACGAATAATTTTGGATTTTTATGGGTATTTATAGAAGCAACGACCCTTTCAGCGAGTTTACTTATTTATCATGATAGAGATAAAGGGGCTTTGGAAGCGACATGGAAATACTTGTATGTTTGCTCTATTGGGGTAGCACTGGCTTTTGCAGGAATACTTTTTTTAACAATAGCGGTGAATCAGACCACGGACCATGATTTATCATACGAGGTAGTAAAAAAACATGCATATAGTATGAACCCCTTATGGCTCAAAACTTCTTTTCTTTTTATTCTTACGGGATTTAGTGTAAAAATGGGACTGGTACCACTTTTCAACGTAGATATAGATGCAAAAGATGTAGCCCCTTCTCCCGTAGGAGCAAATCTTAGTTCTGTTATGCTCAATGCTGCATTTGTTACCATTCTTCGGTTTTATTATGCTTATACTCCTATCCAAGAATGGATGAATAAGGTACTTCTCATCACTGGAGTATTAAGTTTACTTTTTGCATCTGTTTATTTATTAAAAGTAAAAAATATCAAACGCCTCCTTGCTTATTCAGGGATGGAACATGCTAGTTTAGCAGTAATTGCCTTTGCTTGTGGTGGTATTGGATACTTTGCTTCTGTTCTCCATTTGGTATTTCACTCTCTTATAAAATCCGTTCTCTTTTTTCAGATAGGACAAATGCACAGCATATTTCATTCTAAAATAGATGATTCTATAGGTAACTATATAAAAATAAATCCCATAGGGGCATTAGTAATACTATTAGGAACATATTCGTTACTCGCATTCCCCCCAACGGGGATATTCTTCTCCGAATTCCTTATACTAAAAAGTATATTTCTCAGCCATCATTATTTTATACTAGGTATTACTATGGTATTTCTCATTATCATATTATATGGGATAATACATCGTATTATTCCTATTATTTACTCATCTCAAAGAACAACAAAAGTAGAACTATCAGCAATAAACAAATGGCATTCTATCATACAACTTTTAGTCATATTATCCGTTATGTATATGGGAATCACTCAATTTGATTTTTTAGCAAAGCATATACATAAATCTATAAACCCTTTCATCCCATAAAAATGAATACATCAATAAACGAACTAAGAAAAAAAAACATACAAACACTCATCAAGAAGTTTGTTTCTGTTAAAAATAATCAAGCAATAGAAATACAATCTGTTCCCATACTAAATTATACAGATTTTTATACCACTGTGGTAGATATAATAAAAAGCAATGATACTTTTCATTGTGTGAACTACTACGCCTACCCCCAAAAAAATAACTTGCAGTGCATCATTGCTATTGCCGATGACGAAACAAAAAATATACTCCTTCTTTCCCATATAATAGAAAATGCCAAGAAAAAAAAATTGGAATCCATCACTCAATCTATAGAAGCAATGCATATTTTTGAAAGAGAAATAGCAGAAAATTTTGGAATATATTTTGAAAATCATCCATGGCTCAAACCGATTCGCTACCCCCACAATAGAGAAGATACTTCACAGAACATCTATAATTACCCTTTCTATGAAATAGAAGGAAGCCAACTACATCAAATAGGTGTAGGTCCTATACATGCAGGAGTTATAGAGCCAGGTCATTTTAGATTTACTTGCCACGGGGAAACAGTACACCATTTAGAAATACAACTGGGGTGGCAACACAGAGGAATAGAAACACTTTTTTTACAAAAAACAAAACTATTCCAAAGAAATACCCTTGCAGAGAATATAGCAGGAGACACATCTATAGGGCACTCTGTAGTTTTTTGCTCTGTAATAGAAGCGCTAAACGGATCTCCTATTCCTCAAAAATTAGAACTAGAAAGAACCATCGCAATGGAATTAGAACGCATAGCAATGCACACAGCTGACCTTGCCAACCTATCAATCGGAATAGCGTATCAACTCAGTGCTTCTGTCTACGCAGCTTTAAGAACTCCCATTATTAACTTTTTACAGAGCTGGTGCGGAAATAGATTCGGAAAATCACTCATACGAGCAAATGGAACATTTCATCCATTTTCTCTCATATTAGCAGAAAACATACTCAAACTACTACATAACTACGAAAAAAAATTCGACCAAATGTCTCAAAAACTATTTTCACTCCCCAGCGCTATTTTACGCCTCAAAGGAATAGGAAATGTAACAAAAACTCAAGCACAACAAATAGGAGCAGTAGGTATGGTAGCCCGTTCATGCGGAATTATCAGAGATATCAGAGCATCACACCCATCTATGGCTTATGTTTATAATCCTTATTTCACGAGTATAACTACCACAGGAGATGTTTTTTCTCGGGCTTTACTCCGAAGAATGGAAATAAAAAAATCTATCCGCTACATCCAATCCCTGATCCATCTTTGGAAACAAAATAATGAAACAATACCATCACCCATTTTAGACGAACAGCTGTCCCTCAAAAAAGAACATATCGCCTTTTCCCTTGCAGAAGGATGGCGTGGCGAAATAGTACACTCTGCCATCACCGATAGCACAGGAAAAATAATACATTATAAAATAAAAGACCCATCCCTCCACAACTGGAAAGCATTAGAAATAGCATTGAGAGAATTAGAAATATCCGATTTCCCTATAAATAATAAAAGCTTTAATCTTTCCTATTGCGGAAATGACCTATAAAATACTTTCTTACCATCTTTCTTAAAAAAAAACAAAATGATAGCAGAATTGAAACTATTAAAACTACAAGGAAAACAATACATTCCCGATATTACAAAAGCAACAATACCACCACCATTTAAAGGAAAACCTATCATAAATAAAGAACCCGCAGATAAAGATCTTTTAGAGAGTATCTGCCCTACAAATGCTATTCAAAAAAATCCATTTTCTATAGATTTAGGAAAATGCACTTTTTGCGGCGCATGCGCTTTTTATGCCCCCCAAAAAATAACATTCACAAACGAACATAATATGGCAACAAATGTAAGAGAAAACCTCATCATAACCGAAGGAGAAGAGAACCACATACTCTTGAATGAAGCATTAATACGCAAAGAAATAAGATCTCTTTTTGGAAGAAGCTTAAAATTACGACAAATATGTGCTGCCGGCGATAATTCTACAGAACTAGAACTCAACGCCACAGAAAATGTAAACTTTGATATGGGAAGGTTCGGAATAAACTTTGTCGCCTCACCAAGGCATGCAGATGGAATAGTAATATCCGGACCCCTATCTGTAAATATGGCTGAAGCTACTCAAATATGCTATGATGCCGTTCCAAACCCAAAAATAATTATTCTCGCAGGAACAGACGCTATATCCGGAGGAATATTCCAAGAATCACCTGCCCTAAAAAGAGAGTTCATCCAAAAATACTCCATAGACCTCTATGTACCCGGAAACCCACCACACCCACTTACTTTCATAAATGGTATTCTAAAATTGATCAGAAAAAAAATGTAAAAAATACATAAAAAAACTGAACTATTAGTATCTGCAAGAAAACCCATAAGACTTGATTATTAAAAGGATTCAACGCATTATTAATGTAGTGCATGCAAGAAAACTCTTACTTTTTAAACTTTAATAAACCATATAGAATATTTTTTTATAATACAAACAAAAAAATAATTTTTGTTTCATTTTTAGGTATTTCAACCTCACTAATAGACAGTGTAGATGAAAATGTATCAGCGCTTAACTCCTTTCGCATACATTCTATTTTATAGTAAATAATTAATGTTTTTTATTCTAAATATATGCAAAAATACAATATATTCATCTATTAATAATAAATTGAATCCTTTTACTAATCAAGGTTTTTAAGAGCTTTCTTGCAGATACTAAATAAGGTATCAACCATTAAAATGTTAAAATAAACTTTTTGAAGATAATGGTTGTGTAAAACAAGTAAATAATATTTGAAAAAAATGAGAGATAAAAAAGAGATTTTTTACAATTGGTTAGCACAAACATCTTCTAATCCTATAGGAATAGAAATAGAGAAGGCGGAAGGTGTTTTTTTATATACTCCCCAGGGAAAAAAAATACTTGATCTCATTAGCGGAATAGCTGTGAGTAACATTGGGCATAGACACCCTACGGTAGTAGAAGCTATAAAAAAACAATTAGAAAAATATATGCATATAATGGTGTATGGTGAAGTCATATTGTCCCCGCAGATATTACTCGCAGAAGCCCTCAAAGAAACCCTCCCCCCTCCATTAGATAATATCTATTTCGTTAATTCAGGGAGCGAAGCAATAGAAGGAGCAATGAAAATTGCCAAAAAAATGACTCGCAGACATACCATTATTACTTGTAAGCATTGCTATCACGGAAGCACACAAGGTGCTTTGTCTCTTCTATCTGACGATGGTATGCGAAGGAAATACAGACCGCTTCTGCCTTCTGTACTCCATATTGAGTTTGGAAATGAAGAAAATCTATCCGTTATTAACGAAGAAACAGCGTGTGTTATCATAGAAACTGTTCAAGGAGAAGCAGGGGTAAGAACGGCATCTACCCTTTATTTTCAAAAACTCCGAGAAAAATGCTCGCACAACGGAGCATTACTGATAGTAGATGAGATACAATGTGGCTTTGGCAGGACAGGTTTTTTTTGGGCATTCCAAGATTATGGTTTTATCCCTGATATATTAGTTTCTGCAAAGGGAATGGGAGGGGGGCTACCTCTCGGAGCATTTATTGCCCCGCAACATATAATGCAAAGTATATCAAACAATCCACCTTTAGGACATATAACTACCTTTGGAGGCAATCCTCTCTCTGCAGCGGCTTCCCTTGCTACTATGCAGGTGATAAAAGCAGAAAATATTTTGCAAAATATCCCTTTCAAACAAGCATTATTTTGTTCCCTTCTCCTGCATCCTCTCATAAAAGAAGTAAGAGCAAAAGGACTTATGATGGCAATAGAACTCCAAAAAGATATTTCTATTTCCAAACTCGTATCTCTCTGTTTAGAAAACGGAATTTTGGTAGATTGGTTTCTCTTTTGCAATAACTCTCTCCGAATAGCACCCCCACTCACCATTTCAGAAGATGAAATACATATTGCTTGTAATGGAATACTCAAATCTTTACGAATACTTGATGGTTCTTATTCCCGATTCCACAAGGATTATTCTTGATTCTTTTCATTTTCTCAATAAAAATTATACATTATGAGAACCTCTTTTTTTAATACTATAAAGAAAAAGAACGTTTTATACTTTTTTACCCAATAAATAAACACATAATGCAACATTTTTTTTTATTACTCTTTTCTTTTGCTGCATATTCCCAAGATATGTATAGCATAAAAGGAAAGATTACGAACAGCAGAACCAAAGAGGCAGTAGCATTTGCCCATATCATTTTTGAAAATACGAAAATAGGCACTGTTACCAATAGTCATGGTGAGTTTGAATTGTATATTGCACGGGCAACACAGGTAGAAAAAGTATCTATCTTGATTTCTTCTATTGGATATGAAAAAAAGAAAGTGACCCTTCCTCTGTATGATTATTCCAATTTACAAATAGGATTAGAAGAGTCATTTCAACAATTAAAAGAAGTGGTAGTAAAGTATAAGGACTTTCCGAGAAGTTTGGTGGACTCTGCTCTCAAACGCATTCCTAAAAACTATCCTACACAAACGGAAGTAAACGAAGGATTTTTAAGAGAAAAAGCATCTTACGACAGTACTTTGAAAAACCCTATATGGATATCTGAAGTAACCATTAAGAGTATCAAATCGGGATACCAAAAGCCAAAAATAGGCGAAGTAAAAATGCTCAAAGGGAGAAACTATGAATCTCCTCAAATAGAAAAACTGACTCATAAAATATATGGGCAAGCAGAGGTAGCTTTTGAAGACCCTATTTATGATAGAGAAGGTATAGAAGACGCTGTAAAGTCAAAAAACACTACTTTCTTGTTGCAAAAAACGTTTTTATCCAAAGGAATGAAAACATATCTCATAAAAATTACCCATAGAAAATTTTCTAAGACCTCCGTAACTCTTTTTATACAAGACAAAACTTACGCTATCATAAAAGCCGAACAGGTCTCCTGCTGTAATTTAGAAATAGATGAAACGAACTACTTTTTCCAGGTGGATGAGGCACACAGATTCAATCAATTAATGGCGGGGTATAGACATTCGCATGTCATTGGACAAGTAGAATACACAAAATATAATGATTCTCTGTGGAGAAACTCCTACCAATATGCCCATACAAAATATAATATGCAAAAGGATACCATTCAAAGTCATTTTTATGATTTTTTTTATTCTACTACTAATACGTATCCTTCGGATACCGTAAAGATTCCCTATTCTGAAAGATTTTTTCGTTCGGATATACTGATAGATGAAGCACCTAAAAAATATGATAGTTCTTTTTGGAAAAACTATAACACAGTAAAGCCCACCGAAGAAGAAACCAATCTCTTTAAAAGCTATACCCCAAAAGATACTTCTGCTTTTAAAAAATCACCCCATTTTACTAAGCTTTCCCCTTATAGAACCTTAGAAAAAATATTACGTTTTATGAAAAGAGTAAGAGTTGAAATAGGGGTTTCTTATTATCCCATATATTCAGATCCTACCATTCTCAATTACACTGCTTCTTCATTTGCACTGAATAGATCCTTCTCACAAAATACTCACAGTTTTTCTTTTACAAATTCTATAGGATACGAAATACGAAAATACTGTATTATCGGTTTGGAAGGCAGTGGTAATTTTTTTACTCTCAGTGAGGCACTGACCAATGCTTCAGAAAATTCGAATTATATATATGTAAGTTATGAAAAGAATATGAGACGCAATAAAACAAAGCATCCTCTCTACTTGAATGTAAAAATAAAGACAGGATATAGGCGATTGAGTTATTATTTGGGTAAATATGAGACCCCAATAGATTTCTCTGCCAATGGCACTAAAATAACTACCGAGCAGATGAAAGTATATACAGAAAAACGCTCATGGAATATAGCACCTGCTGTCCAGCTTTCTTATGAATGGAGACCTACGCTGAGATTTTTTATAGAAGCTGCTTATACGGGCTTAGATATAATAAAAGCAGATGGGTTACTATTCAAAGAAACTTCTTTCTTCTTTCCTTCATCTGCTTTTGTAAATATGAATAATGAACAACTTCAAAAGGCAGGAAACTATTATAATACTCCATTTTACCTTTCTTTTGGTATCATATATAAACCTATTGGAAAATAAATTTAATTTTAAACAAAACAAATATAAATGATTCCACAGATAATGTGTAAACATTCCTTTTACCTTTCTCTTTCAATAAGGTAAGAAGAGAGGTTTTGTAAGAGTATTTTTTTCTCATCGGGGAGGGGCATCTTGTCTAATACAGCGAGTGCCATCTCAAAATAACTATTTATTTTCTGTTGTGTGATGTTATATATATTTACTGTATTATAAATATGTTTCACCGCTTGTATTTTTTGTTCTGCATCTCCCGCCTGAGTGGGTGTAGAAAAGTACTGTATGAGTATTTCTTTATCTGCGGGAGATGACAGTTCTAATGCTTTTATATACAGAAATGTTTTTTTATTCGTAATAATATCTCCCCCTATTTGTTTGCCAAATTTTGCATTTTCTGCATATATATCCAACAAATCATCCTTCAATTGAAACCCTATTCCCAATTTTTCTCCAAATACAGAGAGAGAATTTCTTATATCCGCATTTGCTCCACCTAATATCGCTCCTAATTCCAAACTATAACCAATCAAAACAGCCGTTTTTAGTTGTATCATAGCAATATATTCCTCTTCTGTCACCTCTGATTGTGTTTCAAAATTGATGTCTAATTGCTGTCCCTCGCAAACCTGAGTGGCACATGTATTAAATACTTGTAGCACGGTATACAATTTTTTCTTTGGAACGGTAAGTAGATAATCATACGTCTTTATCATCATCGCATCTCCCGATATAATAGATCTGTTTGTGTTCCATTTCTTATGAACGGTGGGCATATTTCTGCGTATGGGAGCATTATCCATAATATCATCATGCATAAGGGTGAAATTATGAAACAATTCTACCGAAAGAGCCGCCTTCAGTATGTTTTGAAAGTTCTTTTGAAACAGAGTATATGCTACAAACACCAGTATTGGTCTTATTCTTTTACCACCTAAACCCATAATATATTCTATGGGCTGATAGAGTTCTATGGGATTACTTCCAAATCGTAACTTCTCTATTTCTTTATTCAAATATGCTGAATAAAAATCTATTTCTTTCACTCTATGTATATAATTAAGGAGACCCTAGTATCAAATAATAAGTTCTCCGATGATGAAATATTAGTTTCTATTAATATTATTGAGGTCTTCAAAAGCATTTTTTAACCTTTTGACAATATTTTTTTCCCCTTCTCTCAGCCATACGCGGGGGTCATAATATTTTTTATTGGGTTTATCTGCCCCTTCGGGATTGCCAAGTTGGGATTGCAGATATGCTTCTTTACTTTTGTAAAAATCCTTCACACCTTCCCAAAAAGTCCACTGTATATCAGTATCTATATTCATTTTTACAATTCCATAAGAAAGTGCTTCTCTGATTTCTTCTCTACTGGAACCCGAACCGCCATGAAAAACAAAATCAACCGGATTGAAATTGGTTTTTAACTTTGTTTCTATATAATGCTGAGAGTTTTTGAGTATAATGGGCATCAGTTTTACATTCCCTGGCTTATATACACCATGCACATTGCCAAAAGAAGCCGCTATAGTGAATTTTTTATCAACCCGAGATAAGATTTCGTAAGCATATAAAACATCTGCGGGCTGAGTATATAATTTAGAATTATCTACATTGGTATTGTCTACCCCGTCTTCTTCTCCACCCGTCACTCCTAACTCTATTTCTATTGTCATACCAAGTGTTTTCATTCTTTGAAAATAATTTGCACATATTTCTACATTCTCATGAAGAGGTTCTTCGGATAAATCTAACATGTGACTGCTAAAAAGTGACCTTTTATTTTTCTCAAAAAATTTCTCTCCTTCTTCTAAAAGTCCATCTATCCAAGGCAATAACTGTTTTGCACAGTGGTCTGTATGTAAAATAACAGGAATTCCATATTTTTCTGCTAAAAAATGCACATGATACGCACCCGATATAGCTCCTATTATAGATGCCTGTTGTTTATCATTACTTATGGACTTCCCCGCATAAAAAGATGACCCCCCGTTTGAAAATTGTATGATCACAGGAGAGTTAACTACTTTTGCTGTCTCCAAAACTGCATTTATAGTGTTCGTTCCCGTAACATTCACTGCCGGTAATGCGAATTGCTTTTCTTTTGCATAAGAAAATAACTCTTTTACCTCTTCCCCCGTTAAAACTCCTGCTCTGAATTTCATATAATAATATCGTTTTTTTAGTTTGTAAAATGTAAATAAATTGTATTTTTTTGAAAAAAAAAGTATTTTTTCTGTATATTATAGAATATTTTCATAAATCTCTATTAATGTGTTTTTATTTTTAAAAAACTACACTTATTTATAAAAACTACACTTACTTATAAGCAAGAAAACTCTTAAAACCTTGAGTAGTAAGTGAATTCAATATATTATTATGATTATATGATTAATGGATGAATATATTGTATTTTTGTATATTTAATATGCTCATTTGCATTAAAAAGTACAATTTAATATATATTTCATTTTCATTTAAATCAATCGATTAGATAATTTGTAATATGACAGTCGCCGTACTGTAACACAAAATAGTCCCAAAAGAAGTATTCTAAAAAATAAGAATAACATTTAAAAATTAAGAGTTTTCTCGCAAGCACCAATTAGTTACAAAAAATAGAATGTATAAAATATAAAATTATGCTTTTATTTTTCGTTTTCGTAAAAATATAAATGATATTATATTTTTACCCTATCAGTTTAAGAGGGTGTAGTAACTCTCAATAATAAAAAATATATTTAATAAATTTACTATTATTAACAATAATTCATATAGATATGTATAGAGTTTGGGATCCAGATCCTGTGTTTATAGAAATATCCCATTTTTTTGGGAAAGCAATCGACTTTACTTTTTTAGGATTTCATATAAAAGGACCGTTTTCTATCGTTTGGTATGGTGTTTTATTTGCTTTGGGGTTCCTTATAAGTCAACAAATATTATATTATATTTATAAAAAAGATAAAGTATCTCCTATAGAAGTAGATACTTTGAGTATTTATATGGTTCTTGCTACTTTTATTGGGGCAAGATTAGGGCATGTTCTTTTTTACAATCCCGATTATTATTTTGCAAACCCAATGAAAATACTTGCAGTACGTGAAGGAGGACTCGCAAGTCACGGTGCAGCAGTAGGAATCCTTCTTGCACTATGGTTATATTGTTATAGCAATAAAAAATCATATCTTTGGGTATTGGATAGAATGGTTATTGTGATTACATTTACGGGATGCCTTATCCGAATGGGGAACTACATAAATTCAGAAATTATTGGCAAACAAACACATTCTGACTATGGGATTGTTTTTGCACGTCAAATGAAAGAGGTATTACAACCGAATCTTTCTGACTATGAATCTATAAAAATAACTACTACAGATAAGATTACATCGCCGAAACCAGGTATTATTCCTGTGAATGTATTAGTAAAATACAAAAAAGGAGCTCCCTATAATATGCAAAGAGAGTATGAGTTTTATGGAAGGCAACTACAGTTTACTTTACTATCCAAATCCAGTGATGGTGTGTTTTATCACGATATAAATACCCCGATTCCTTATAATTTATACAAATCAGATGGGGATATCTATGCAGAATTTCAAACATACGGAATAGTGAGGCATCCGACTCAGATATATGAATCCGTTTTTTATTTTTTATTTTTTCTATTTTTATTTTTTGTATGGGTAAAAAAAAGAAATACGATGAATAATGGATATATCTTTTCTCTCTTTTTAATGGGATTGTGGGCATTTCGGTTTTCCATAGAGTTTTTGAAAGAAAATCAAGAAGATTTTGAATCAAAACTTATACTCAATATGGGACAAATATTATCTATACCTCTTATTGGAGCAGGTATATATTTATTTTATAAAATAAAAAAGAAAACTATTGAGAAACAACCACAAAAGGAGGGTAAGATTATAAAATAGAAATGAACGGTTTACAAACTCTGAAAGGATACCATTTATTTCACACTATCAATGTTTTAATTATTGGTAGGTTCTAAAAATTGATTTCTTCAAAAAATAGTAGAGACGTAATGCATTACGTCTCTACTATTGGTTTTTAAGAGATACAGTTTTTAGGATTTGAATTTTTAGAACCCCTCTATATTACATCGTAATTTTTAAAGCAAATGAGGAGACCATACTCTTATTTATTGAAAAGAGTAATTTCTACTCTTCTATTATAAGCTCTTTTCTCTTCGGATGCCTCTTGAGAGTAGAGAGGTCGTGTATTCCCGAATCCTTTACCTTCTAATCTCTGTTTATTGATGCCATTTTGTATCAAATACTTTATAATAGTATCTACTCTTTTTTGAGACAACAGCATATTGTGATTTTCATCTCCCAAAACATCGGTATGCCCCGCAATAAATATATGTATATCCTTATTTTTGTTGAGAAAAGAGAGCAAATTGTTTAACTCGGGAATGGAACTTTCTAATAAAACCTCTTTCCCTTGCTGAAAAAGGATAGTATTGAGAGTAATGGTCTGTCCTATTTTTGCAGAATCTAAATCTGCAAAAGTATTGTTTTGAGGAGATGCTTGTTGTATTCGTATTCTTTTTATATCACTATACCCAATAGAATTTTGAGTGGAAGAAAAATAAGCATATTCGGTTTCGGGAATAAAAAAAAAACCCAGCTCGGTTCCATTGGTATTCACAGGGGGTGAAACACTGATCACCTCAGTCCAATTTTTCCAAGTATCATCAACTCTTTGAGAGGTAAAAATATCAAAACTTCCTTTTCCATTTCTGCCATTTGTGGAAAAATAAAGAGTTTTTCCATCATTAAAAAGATAGGGGGTTTTTTCTTGCAAAGGCGTGTTTATTGTACTTCCTACATTTTTTAATTCTGTAAAAGAAGTATCGGAAGTTCTAAAACAGACATATATATCCTCTGCACCCTGTCGGGGAATGGATTCTATTGCGAGGATAAGCGTATATCCGTCTAATGTTATAGAGCCACTTATATGTTCGGAATATATTGGAAAATAGGGAATATGTAGTGGATTCGGTTTCTGCCATTGATTTTTATGTTGTTTACTTATTGCAATGAGGGAACGCTTTCTGCTTTGCGCATCTACAAAATTTATTGCAAGGAACATTTCATCTTGCTTGGTAAAACCCAATAGACGAGCGGAATGTCTGTCATTTAATGGAATACGTGTGGGTGAGGAAATACGATTGTTGTGCATTGTGGAAACCCAAATATCCCCTTCATCCGCTACTCCACCCACATTTTCAGAATGTTTTATGCGTGTGATATAGAGTTCTTTTTGAGAAGGATGGATTATAGGAGTTTCTTCATTGTACTTTGAGTTTACAGGGAGAGATTCTATATTCTCAAAAAAACTTATGGATTGAGATTTTGCAAAAAAAGAAAGAAAAAAAATAGAAGAGAGAATAAAAAATTTCATTTTGGATTCGTGAATTTATAATATTTTCCGGGAAGCGATTTTATATATCCCGCAAATTCTAATTGCAGTAAGGCATTAAATAATTGGTTTATGGGAATTTGTGTTGCCCAGCTCAGAAGATCTATATGTTCTCCGGTTTCTTTTTCTTGGAGATATTGTAGTATCTTTTTTTCTTCTATGGTAAAATCTTCGGGAATATTAAAAATAGAAGGAGTTTTTGTGTTGGCATTATTAGTATTCTTGCCCAAGTCCCAATTCATCAGAGCAGTAATATCTTCGGGTTTGGTATAGATATGTGCTTTATGATTGAGTATCAAATGATTACAGCCCTGGGAGAAAATTTGATTGATATTTCCTGGCACTGCTAAGATATCTTTTTCGTAAGAGTTTGCTATTTCAGCAGAGATTAAACTACCACCTTTCAGTGCGGTTTCTACTATTATAATAATGTCTGCAAGTGCCACAATAATTCTATTTCTTGCCGGAAAATTACCGGGGTCAGGGTCTGTACCAGGAGTAAATTCACTTACTACGCCGCTTCCGGCGGCATGTATCATTTTATCTGCTATTTTTTGATGGAGTTTTGGATATATTATATCTACTCCGCTTCCCATAATAGCAATAGTTGGCAATTCGTTATGGAGCGATTGTTTATGTGCCTCTATATCTATCCCGTAGGCGAGTCCGCTGACTATAAGAGGGTTATACTTTTTTACTCCTTCAATAATTTCTTTGGTGATTGTTTTCCCATAGTCGGTTGCATTGCGTGTGCCTATAATTGCTATGGATTTTTGAGGATTAAAATCTATATTTCCTTTTGAGAAAAGGATAACGGGAGAATCAATGATATTTTTAAAACGAGATGGGTAATTTGGATCGGTATAAAAAGTAATAGAAAGAGCATCTTTTTCACATTTTTTTAATATCTCTTCTGCTTTTTGAATCCATTGCTTGTCCTTTATACTATTCACTGTTTTTTCTCCTATTCCTGGTATTTTGAGGAGAGATGCTTTTGCGGATTTATAAACATTAGATGCACTCCCCGTATAGTTTATAAGGTTTTTTATACTTACAGGACCAACTCCAGGCGTAGCATTGAGAGCAAGCTGAAATATCTTTTCTTGCATAGAAGGATCTACTTAACCGATTCCGATATTTTTACTAAAAATTCCCTCAATCGCATCAAACTATCTATAAGCTTCATTTTTTGAGTAATTTCTTCTGAATCTTTTCTACTCAATTGTTCTTTTATGCCCTCCAAAGTAAAATGTTTATCTTTTAGATATTTTACTTTGAGTATCTTTTCAATATCTTCTTGAGTAAAACATCTATTTTTACTATTCGGAAATGTTCTGATACCTATGAGTTCTTCTAATTCGTGCTGCCAATATCTGATAGTTGCCTCGGAAACACCTGTTTTTTGTGTTACTTCTCCTATGGAATAGTATCTTTTTTCTATTATATGTGCTTTATATGGCATAATATTATAAATGGTATGTAATAACTGTTAATAATATATTTGTGATACATAATAATACATAATCTCTTTCTCTTTGTCGTATCCACTTCGCAAAGTTATGTATCTTTTTATAAATTTTAATATATACCAAATTACGAAATATAAATTGTAAATTATTTGATAGAAATAGGTTTGAATAATGAAAAAAAATATGTTTTTTTGTTATCCATATATATTATGCCATTTTGTCCTAAAAAGAATGAAAAAATGAAAGGCATTACATTTGTATTTTGGAATTACATATAAGTATAGAATTATTTACTCAATTAAAAACACACCATGTCAACAACAGAAAAAGGAACACTTTCCATCAATACGGAAAATATTTTTCCCATAATTAAAAAATTTTTATACTCTGACCAAGAGATATTTTTAAGAGAATTAGTTTCAAACGCAGTAGATGCCACGAGCAAACTGACACAATTAGCCAATCAAGGAGAATTTTCTCAAGATATAGGGGATACAAAAATTACAGTTTCTATCAATGAAGCCCTTAAAACTATTACTATTTCCGATAGAGGCATAGGTATGACCGGGGACGAGGTTAAAAAATACATAAATCAAATAGCATTTTCGGGTGCTACAGAATTTATAGAAAAATTCAAAGATGCTGACGCTCATAAGCAGATTATAGGGCATTTTGGTTTAGGTTTTTACTCGGCTTTTATGGTAGCAAAGAAAGTAGAAATCTATACTCTTTCTTATAAAGAAGGTGCGGAAGCAATTCGTTGGGAATGCGATGGTTCTACAGAATTTGAAATAACTCCTCATGTAAAACAAGAAAGAGGAACTGAGGTGGTTATCCATCTTATGGACGATTGTCTTGAGTTTTTAGAAAAAAATAAGATAGATACTATGCTCAAAAAGTATTGCAAGTTTTTGCCCGTAGAAATAGAATTTAATGGAAAGGTTATTAATAACCCAAAACCTCTTTGGACTAAGCCACCAATTGATTTGAAAGACGAGGACTATACTCAGTTTTACAAAGAATTATATCCTTTTGCGGAAGAACCTCTTTTTTGGATCCATCTCAATGTAGATTATCCTTTTAACCTCACCGGGGTATTGTATTTTCCGAGGATGAAGAAAGACTTTAGCACTTCCCAAGAGAAAATACAGCTCTATAGCCGACAAGTATTTATTACCGATGAAGTAAAAGATATAGTTCCTGAGTTTCTGACGCTTCTGCGAGGAGTTATAGATTCCCCCGATATACCTTTAAATGTTTCTCGAAGCTACTTACAAGCGGATTCTAACGTAAAAAAAATACATACCTATATTACTAAAAAAGTAGGGGACAAATTAGTAGAATTATCTAATAAAAATAGAGAAGAGTTTGAAAAAAAATGGAAAGATATAGGACTTTTTGTAAAATATGGAATGGTTACAGATGAAAAATTCCAAGAGAAGCTCAAGGATTCCCTCCTTATAGAGGATGTAAATGAAAAATTTTACACTCTCAAAGAAGCACAAGAATCATTTGGAACGAATCAATTAGATAAAGATGGAAATTTTGTGATTCTCTATACGAATGATTCAGAAAAACAACACAGTTACATTCAAAATGCCATAAAACAGGGCTTTACAGTCATAAAAATGGACAGTCCAATAGACAATCATTTTATGAATCATTTTGAAATGAAATTAGAAAAAATAAATTGGAAGCGAGTAGATGCAGACATATTAGAAAAATTAATCCCCAAAAATGAAGAAAGGCATTCTGTTTTATCCACATCGGAGGAAGAAAAAATAAAAGAATTATTCAAAAAAGTAATAAATAATAATTCTGTGACGATACATTTAGAAGGAATGTCTCCCGAGTTTTTTCCTGCGGTTATTACACTTCCTGAGTTTTTTAGACGAATGAAAGATATGTCCCTGATGATGGATAGAAGTGGAAGTAAAAATATGCCTGATATGTTCGATTTGTCTATAAATACAAATCATTCCGTAATATCAAAGATATTAAAAACAGAAACCGAAGAAGAGCAAATAAATATCGTAAGTCAGGTGTATGATTTAGCATTACTTTCTCAAAATATGCTCTTAGGAGAAAAACTCACAGCTTTTATGGAACGAAGTATCAAAATTATCTAATAGCAATAATAATTATTTCTATAATTTTGAATAAAACCCTTATTGTAATTGCGGGTGCTACAGGAGTAGGAAAGACAGAGGTCGCCTATTCCTTAGCAAAAGCATTTCAAACAGAAATTATTTCCGCTGATTCTCGTCAAATATATAAAGAATTAGAAATAGGCACTTCTAAACCTACTCTTTCTATGTTAGAAACCATTCCTCACCATTTTATAAATACAAAATCCATTACAGAATCTTATTCTGCGGGAAAATTTGGAGAAGAAGCAGAAAAAAAATTAAATGAATTATTTCAAAAACACGAAATAATTGTTATGGTAGGAGGTTCAGGGTTGTATATCCAATCTGTTTGTGATGGTTTTGATGAAATGCCCGAGGTAGAAGATAATATAAGAGAGAAATGGAATACCGTATATCAAGAAAGAGGACTTTTTTTTATTCAAGAATATATAAGAACTCATGATTTTTTCTACTATAATCGGGTAGATTTGCAGAATGCTCAACGTCTCATAAGAGCAGCAGAAATTATAGATTCTACAGGTATACCCTTTTCTACTTTTAGAAAACAAAAAAAATCTGCTAAAACATATTCTATATTGAAAATACTCTTGGAAAGAGAGAGAGAGGAACTCTATAACGTTATTAATAATCGTATGGATAGAATGATAGAAGATGGTTTATTTGAAGAGGCAACCAATTTGTATACTTTTAAGCAATACCCTGCATTACAAACGGTTGGTTATAAGGAAATTTTTGATTTTTTGGATAAAAGATATGATAAAAATATGGCTATACAGCTTTTGAAGCAACATAGTAGAAATTACGCCAAGAGACAAATTACTTGGTTTAAGAGAGATGCCGAATTTTCTTCGTTTCATCCTGCTAACACAAAAAAAATTTTTGAATTTATTGACTCTATAGTAGAAAAAAAGAGAGTGTTGAATATAGATAGATAAAAATATTTTTTGAAATTCGTTATATAAAGTATACTTTCATGCAAAGCCCAAACAATTCTTAATTTATATCAAACATCATAATTGATTTACTAACTACTTTTGTTCGTCTTGCCATTATAGATAAATAATGTCTTGTATTTGAATTGTTTTGTTCTATTTTATATCTGTTTTGTTTACCTTGTACAAAGGCGGGTTCTAAAAATTGATTTTTAGAACTCACATAACTTAGCCCTCCTATTTTTTTTTACAAAAGTAAATAACTTCCTCTATGGGTAATCCATATTTTTGGATTTCTTCTGGAGAAAGGGTTTTTATAAACATGTTTTCTTCTACATCAAATCCCACATTACTGATTCTCTTGGGGTAATCCTTACCGTATTTTCTCAAATGGTCATCTTGTCCGTAGTGTTGAAATCGTGCTTCGGGGGAAATGATATTTGGATCTTCTAAAGTTATTTCAGGTATAGGTTCAAAAAAAGGAACTTGTAAGATAGCCCAACCGCCTTTTTTTAATACCCTAAATAACTCGGATAAAACTTTTGTATCGGATTCTACATGCTCTAGTACATGGTTACAAAGAATAACGTCAAAAAAATTATCACTATAAGGTATGTGATGAATGTCCATTTTTACTTTTGCTAAAGGAGATTCTATGTCCGCTGTAATATAGGTATCGGTATGTACCTTTTCAAATTTTTTGAAGAAACAAACCTCAGGTGCTATGTGCAAAACATTGTTCTTTTGCTGAAAAAAAGAGGTCTTATGACTCATAAAGAGATATATTAATCGATGCCTTTCTAATGAGAGACAGTTCGGGCAAAGGGCATTATCTCGGGGGATCCTTCCGTATGGTAAAAACTTTTTCAAGCGTGTATGACAAAGAGGGCATTCTACTTTATTACCTCTATACAAAATTTTTATTATGAAAAAAAAGGAAGGTGAAAATATTTGAAGATATTTTCTCGGTATTTTTTTGAGTAGATAAGATATGATTATTTTCATTTTGTATATATAAGATAAGATGGTTAAATTTTTTTCCTTTGTGGTGTTTTTTATATCTATTTAAGATTATAACGTATTCAAAGTATCTCTAATTTTTGAAACAGAAAGCTTATTTTTCCATCCCGTAGAGAGAATTTGTATTTGTTTTCCTGTGAGTTTTATATCTTTTTGAGTCGTATACATGCTACCCTTCGTTTAATATGTCTAATCCTGATTCAACTGTTTTTTTTATTTTTTTTCTATTCTTGCTGTTCGGATGACATCTTTTTTTTGTAATTTCAAATTATTTTAGGAATGTATTATCTAAAAAAACTTAAAAATAAAAAAAATGTCAACATGTACTTTGTGAAAAATATTATTCTGTTAGTATTTTCTTTAATTTAACCAAAAATTAAAATAAAAATGGTACAAGTATATCACTAAAACAAAAAGACAAATAATAAATTCGTTTAGAAGAAAAAATGTTTTTAATCATTTTTGTAAAAAAAATAAAATCCAAAAAAAGATTTTACTGTAGAAAATTCAAAAATAAATGTTTTAAATCAATGAATCTATTTTGAAAAGTCATTTTCACAAAACTATTAAGTTTTAAAACCATTGGTAATCAAATAGTTGCCAAATTGAGACCGTTGCAAAACTAAATTAGAAAAAAATTGATACATTTTCATCAAAATGAATCGTTATATGACTCATTATATAAAATAAAGTAAAAATACACTATTTTAGTAAAAAAATAAAAATAAATAATTATGGAAATAAATACGAAATAAAAAGCATTTTCGAGTACATTGTTATTTCATCCTAAGAAGAAAAATACTTTTGATATCAAGTGAGTAAGCTTATAGATTGGGGTAAGATAAGATAGAAAATGTAATAAAAGATAATTATTTTTTTATCCTTTCGAGATTTTTTGTTTTTTAAGTTTCACAAAGACAAAAAAGTAAACACAAAAAACTAATGAAAAGAAACATATTTTTAATAAACTTTGTTTATACTAAAAAAACTATTATATTTGCATAGTTACTAAAAACGATTTTATTTTGATTTATAATTTTTTATAGATATAGAAGAGAAAAACCTAATTTTGAAATGGAACAAACAATTTTATTATTATTAATTTGCTTAATTGCAGCATGTGCTTTTGAATTCATTAATGGATTTCATGATACTGCAAATGCTGTTGCAACAGTTATATATAGTAAATCACTAAAACCTTGGAAAGCTGTGTTGTTAAGTGGGGTGATGAATAGCATAGGGGTTATACTAGGAGGAGTTGGTGTTGCAATGGGGATAACAAACTTAATTCCTATGGATATGCTTATAGCTTCTGGAACGGAACAAAGCGTAATACTAGTGATGGCATTACTTACAAGCGCTATTATATGGAATTTTACTACTTGGTATTTTGGTATTCCTTGTTCGAGTTCTCACACTCTTGTTGGTAGTATATTAGGTGCGGGGATTGCTTTTTCGTATATACAGGGGCAAGGATACGAAGGGGTGAATTGGTCTAAAGCAGGAGATATAGGATTGAGTTTATTAATATCTCCTTTTTTAGGATTTTGTTTAGCAATAATATGTTATATAATACTTCGGAAAATAATTAAAAATGACACTATATTTAAAGCACCGAAAGAAAAAACTTCTCCGCCTCTTTGGATAAGAGTATTGCTCATATTTACCTGCTCCAGCGTCAGCTATAGCCATGGAAGTAACGATGGGCAAAAAGGAATAGGACTCATTATGATATTTTTAATAATTCTTTTACCTGCATCAACGGTAATAAATCCAAATACACTTCCCGAAGACTTAATACAGAGCACAAGAAAAATAGAATCTATACTGCAAAAACAAAAAAATATAGATGGAGTAAATACGGAAAATTCTTACAGCAGGGAAATCCTACAATCTATTCAAAATATTAATACTCAAATACATTCTGCAACAGAATTGAAACAAATAGAAAATGCACAGTTATTTACGATAAGAAAAGAAATACAGAGAGTCATAAAACTGAGTAAGCTTTTAACAGAAGACAGGGTCATAAAAACAAAAGAAGATGTGAAAGAATACAAAAAAAATATCTCTTATTTGAAAAATAATATAGAATATGTTCCGTATTGGGTTGTAATTTTAGTATCTATTTCTTTAGGAATAGGTACTATGATTGGTTGGAAAAGAATAGTTGTGACCATCGGAGAAAAAATTGGAAAACAGGACCTTACATACGCTCAGGGAGCTTCCGCAGAATTAGTAGCAGCTGGAACAATATCTTTAGCAAGCATTTTTTCTCTTCCCGTCAGCACTACTCAAATACTTTCTTCGGGTATAATGGGAACAATGGTTGCAAGTAAAGGAATAAAAAACCTTCGTGCCAAAACAATAAAAAATATAATTCTTGCCTGGGTGCTTACTCTCCCGGTCACTATAATTTTATCTGCTTTATTGTTTATGATTTTTAAAAATATATTTCTAAAATAATTAGAGAATAAAAAAAAACAAAACAAAAATATAATATAACTTATGAATTTTAACACACACATAAAATTAGTAGTAGCAGTAGTAGTAGGGATATCATTATATACATATAAATCAAGTGCTCAGTGTACTGTCAGTATTGTTTCTCCTGCACCGGTGGGTAAAAGATATGAAGTTATTTCTAATTGTGCTAAGAATTGGGCAAGTGCATCCTCTGATGCTGTCAGTAGAGGAGGACGGCTTTTAGAAATTAATTCTTCTGCAGAATACGACACCATAAGAACGTATTTACAAAGTATCACTACCAGTTCTTATCCTACAGCGAATGACGGTGGAGGAGTTCGTTATGTATGGACAGGCGGTAGAAGAGGAACGTCGACAAATCAAGGGAATTTTTATTGGGATGGAAGAAATATTTCGTCTACTACAAGTCAATTTTGGCAGGGAAATGTAAGCGGTAATCGTGGAAGTACTTTTAACTCTGTTTACCAAAATTTTGGAAATCAAGAACCCGATAATTATACAGATGCGACCTATTCTCCATCAGGTCAAAAATCTGTAGCAATAGGACTTGCAGGATGGCCCGCAGCAAACCCTGGTGGGAATGGGAATGCGTATCAATGGAACGATTTAAATGATGCAGATATTCTCAATTATATAGTAGAATATCCACTCAATAATAATCTACTTATCACAACAGGAATTCTATCCCCTGCGGGGGTAGGTTCTACGGGATCGTCTGGAAATCTTATTCTATGGCTTGATGGACGAGATATAAATGGAAATGGAACCAATCCTACAGTAAATTCATCAGTTCAAACATGGACGGATAAATCAGGAAGAAGAAATAATGCTACGCAATCTACCCCTGCAAACCAAGCAACATTTATTTCTCTCACAAATAACGGTGGTGGACTCTTATTTGATGGAAGTAATGATAACTATCCCATGGGCACTTCGGGACTTCCTACCGGAACTTCCGCTAGATCTCTTTTTATAGTTGCACATACAAATGATATAAGTACTTCGGGATACAGACATATACTTGCTTATGCAGACAACGTTGGTAGTGCTAGTAAAAATTTTGGATTTGGAAAAACATCTGCTAATAAGGTGGGTTTTTTTGGATGGGCAAATGATGTGAATCCTGATAATGCAAATACGGATATACATCTATTCCATGCAAACATGGTTTCGGGAACCGCAAAATATAATTTTGATAATGATGTGAGATCTGATGCAACAGGATTAAATACTGGTAGCGGAGTATTTCGTTTAGGAAATAATAGAGCAGGAACCGAACATTGGCAAGGTTCTATTAGAGAAGCTATTTTATATAATAGAATAGTTAATGGGGCAGAACAAAATATAATAGCCAATTATCTATCCGCAAAATATAATTTTTCTATAACGAATGATTTTTATACCATGGATAATCCAGGAAATGGAAATTTAGATTTTAATGTCGCGGGTATAGGAAGAGCTGGTAGTGCTACAGATACTTTGAGAATATCCAGAGGAACGGGCATAGTAACTATTTCTAGTGCTGGTATAAGTAATACTAACTCCTATTTCTTATGGGGAGATAATAACTTATCTACCACTATAAATACCAATAGAAATGTAAGGATAAGGGACACGGGATATTTCCTTATGGAGAGAAGATATGGTTTTAATAATATAAATAATATAGGACAGATAACCATATCATTTGAAGTTCCTAATCCATCTGCTGCTTATAGATTGTTAATTTCTAGTGCTATAGATACCAGTTTTACCACACTTCCTCAGAATATTGTAGCCATTAAACCTTCAATAGTTGGTACTTCTCGAATAAGTTTTGTGTATAATCCTTCTATTACGACTGGTGTTTTTGTTCTATCTCAATCACTATTAAAACAAAGTATTACATTCCCTGCTATTATTTCAAAAGCAATTACAGATAATCCTTTTTTAGTAGGTGCTACCACAGATAGTTTTTTACCACTTACATATAGTAGTTCTAATACTTACGTAGCCAGTATTCAATCGGACACAATAGCTATAAATGGAGCTGGTACAACTGTTATAAAAGTATCCCAATCGGGTAATACCCAATATGATTCTGCTTCCGTTTCTCAAATTTTAAGAGTGGATAAACTGCCTCAAACCATCAGTTTTACTAATATTAGTCCTAAAACTTTTGGAGATACACCTTTTTTATTTACCGCATCTACTAATAGTGGTTTGGCACTTTCTTATTATTCTTCGGATACAAAAATTGCTATATATACATCTGGGAGCATTACTATTTTACAAAGTGGATCTACTTCTATAACTGTTTTTCAATCCGGAAATAGTATATATGATACCGCTTCAGTATCTCAAACTCTTTTTGTTTCTAAGCAACAACAAAATATTGTATGGAACCCTCCTTCTCAAAAAACGTATGGAGATCCTAATTTCTTTGTTTCCTATACGAACAGTTCTCCTTTATCTCTTGCTTTTAGTTCTTCTAATACCAATATAGTTCAATGTGTTAATGGCATAAATCAAATAAAAATTACAGGAGTAGGATCTGTAACTATTACGGCTTATAATTATGGAGATATAAACTATATTATGAAAGACACTACCTTTTCCCTGACAGTTGTAAAAGGTAATCAATCTATTTCTCTTCCTCAATTGAGAGATAGGAGTACATCGGAAGGAATTTTTTTAATGGATGCTACCAGTACTTCTGGTCTCCCTATAAGTTATTCCAGTTCCGATCCCTCAGTTGCGTCTATTAATGGAGCATCTATTACTATTACATCAGTTGGTACATGCACTATCACTGCTATTCAAACAGGAAATAGTAATTATAACCCTGCATTATCAGTTTCTAGAACTCTTCGTGTGGTAAATAATACAGTGCAAGTAATCACTTTTGATAATGAAACTACAAACTCTAAAATATACGGAGCAAATAAAAATATATTTGCTCTCAAATATACTGCTAATTCTACTTTACTCATTTCTTTTAGCAGTTCTTCTACCATTGCACAGATATTTTCTTCTTTGGGAAAAGATAGTATTCGTATATTAAGCACGGGAAGTACCTTTATTACCGCTTTTAATAGCGGAGATGCTACTTATAATCCTTTGAATCAATCCTTTCTTTTATATATAGATAAAGGAAGACAAACGGTATTATTTTCTATCGATCCTACTACATACGGAGCATCTCCGCTTGTAGTCCCACAGAATTCTGATGTGAATTTACCACTCATCTATTCGACTTCTAACACGAGAGTTATTTCTATTAATGGAAATACTCTTACTCTTATTGGAGCAGGGGAAGCTCTTATAACAGCATACAATACGGGAAATATTGGTTACTATCCCGTAGAATATTCACAAAATCTATCTGTATCTCAAAAAACATTACATATATTTCCTGTCGTTGGGTCTGATCACTTATTGGGGCATGCCGGACCTATAGAAACATTTACGTATTCGGGATTTGTAACAGGAGATAATCAAAATAATTCACTCTCTCGTTTACCTACTCCGAATTTTGCTTTGGTAGATACTTTTAGAATAGGAACGTATACTTTACAAGTAGATACTACAGGATTGAGAAGTAGTAAATACAGTATTGTAATAGAAAATACTACTTATAGAGTAGTAGAAGGAAATACTACTATCGGAGGAACCTCTTTAGAAAATTTAGTATTATGGCTTGATGGACGTGATATACATGGCAATGGTAACGCAGTTATTCCTTATAGTAGCGTTTCTCAATGGAGAGATAAATCAGGAAGAGGAAATCATGCTATGATACATAGTTCGGGATTAGGTTCTACCTTAGCAGATCCATTAGGTGGATTCTATTTTGATAGAACGAATCAAGAATATTTTGAAGTGCCATCTTTACAAGGATTTTCTTCAGGGGAAAGAACCATTATAGCAGTTTTAAAAAATAATATTACTTCTGGCGACGAGGTAGCACTTTCTTATGGAGTTCCACAATCAGGAAATGGTTTTTTCTTGGGTAAAAATAATAGTAATAATTATTTTACAGGTGCTTATAGTGGAACAGATATAAACACTTCTATTGCAGCAAATACCTTTGAAATACTATCACTTACAGAAGACGGTAATAATAACGGAACAGATATAAAGATAGGAGATAGTTTTTCATCGGGTTATGAAAACTATGGTTTTAATACTTCCGTAAATTCTCCATTCCGAATAGGTGCTGAAATAGGAACTGCTCAAAAATTCTGGAATGGAAACATCTATGAAGTTCTCTTCTTCAATACGGTATTAAGACAAATAGATTATAATATTCTACTCAATAATCTTTCTGCAAAATACAATACATTGCTTACTTCAAAAGATTTTTATATATTAGATAATCTTAATAGAGGAAATTTTGATTATAACGTAGCAGGAATAGGTATAGATACAGACGGAGAAACCCTTATTACAAGTAAAGGAACAGGAATATTAAGAGTATCTGTTCCTCTTGTATCTGGAGATGAGAAATATTTTATATGGGGAGATAATAATGAAAATGCCACTATACCCAACTCTACTACTAACATTGATGGAAAATCATATTATATAATGCATAAAAAATATGGATTTCAACAGTATAAAGCAAACTCTTCCGAAATATTTCATAATTTTACCTTTCATTTTTCTATTCCTAACTTAGATACTACTTACAGATTAATCATCAGTAAAAATCAAAATTTTGAAAATGCAAATATTCTAAAACCTATTACAGTATCCAATAACCAAATAGTATTTTCGACTTCTATTAATAGTATAGATACAGGTTATTTTGTGTTAGGAAAATATTCTACTATTTCAGTAGCACAGAGTTCAACAGGTACCACAACAAATATTGGAAATGTAAATAACACCTTTCATAATATTAGTTTTTCATCATTACCGCATAGAACTTATGGTAATGCATCATTCCGACTCACAGGCAGTGTGAGTTCAGAGATTCCTATTCTATTTAGTAGTTCTAACACTGCTATAGCCAGTGTTTTTGGAGATTCCATCAGAATAAATGGAGCAGGAACTACTCATATTACTGCCTACGTTAACACAAATGATTTTTTTGTTCCTGTTACTCATACTTTGAGAGTATTTCGTCAATCTTTGAATATACTGGTGGATAATAAACAAAAAATACAAACGAATCCTAACCCTCTATTTACCTACTCATATAATGGATTTGTAAATAATGACCTTTTTGTAAATATACTATATACACCAACTCTTTTCACTACTCCAGCAAATCCTAATGTAAATGGTAACTACACTATTTCTGTAGACACTACCACAAATGGGGGATGGACAGCTAATGTTCCTAATTATAAACTTACTTCTATAACTACGGGAACTTTAGAAGTATTATTACCAACACCTACGGTAACAAATGGGCCTGCAGGAGTCGATATTACTGGGAGTACAAGCAATTTGATTCTATGGCTTGATGGACGAGATATCAATGGAAATGGTATAAACCCTGCTGCATCGTCTTCTGTTGCCACATGGACAGATAAATCTGGGAGAGGGAATAACGCTACCCAATCTACTTCTGCAAACCAAGCAACATTTATTTCTCCCGCAAACAATGGAGGAGGACTCTTATTTGATGGTAGTAATGATAACTATCCCATGGGCACTTCGGGACTTCCTACCGGAACTTCCGCTCGATCTCTTTTTATAGTTGCACATACCAATGATATAAGTACTTCGGGATACAGACATATACTTGCTTATGGAGATAATGCTGGTACTGGTAATAAAAACTTTGGATTTGGAAAAACATCAACTAGTAGATTAGGTTTTTTTGGATGGGGAAATGATGTGTTTCCCGATAATGCAAATACAAATATACATCTATTCCATGCAAATATGGTTTCGGGAACGGCAAAATATAATTTTGATAATGGCGTGAGATCTGATGCAACAGGATTAAATACCGGTAGCGGAGTATTTCGTTTAGGAAATAACAGAATAGGAGGTGAATATTGGCAAGGTTCTATTAGAGAAGCTATTTTATATAATAGAATAGTTAATGGGGCAGAACAAAATATAATAGCCAATTATCTATCCGCAAAATATAATTTTTCTATAACGAATGATTTGTATAGTATGGACGATGCTGTCAGAGGAAATTTTGATTTTCAGGTTGCGGGTATAGGAAAAGATGCTTCAGGAAATCAAACATCTTTATCCGTACAAACCCATAGAAGTATTCTAAGAATAACAAAAACCCAAGATATACCATCAAACGGAACATATTTTATATGGGGGGAAAACAACACCGCAGACAGTACTTTTACAAACACTCCTACAACAGTAATCGGGACATTGTATGAAAACAGATTAGTAAAAACGTACGCTTTCCATCAAACAGGATCTATTGGAAATATGAATTTGCTATTCACTATACGAAATACTCATGCAGGATATAGATTAGTACTATCAGCGGACAGTACTTTTTCTACCACACCTTTGGTTCTTTCTCCTACTAATATAACTTCTACCACTATAGAATTTCAAAATATAAATGTAGGAAATAGAACATCCGGTTATTTTACTTTGGTAAGAAATAAAGCTGTTCAATCTCTTACTTTTTCAAATATAATTTCACAGAAAACATACGGAGATAAGAACATAAAACTCAGTATAACAGGTACGGTATCCGGCATCCCTTTATTATTTTCTAGTAGTAATACATCTGTAGTTTCTATTATATCTCCCGATTCTTTACGAATACAAGGTTCAGGTATTGCATCTGTTACTGCATACCATACAGGAAATGCATCTTATTCATCACAAAATGTAACCCAAACAATTACTGTTGTAAAAGCAAACCAAACTATTGATTTTGGAACCGTACCCATTTTATCTATCCTTCATAGAAGCTTTTATAATGTAAAACCTACTGCCAGTTCCCGATTACCAATTCAATATACATTGGACTTTCTGCCTATGATAGCAAGAATTGTTAATTCTAACGATAGCATAATAATAACAGGCACACCACCAGCTACTACTACCATTACCGCACAACAAACAGGAAATGCCAATTATAATCCCGCTGACCCTATTACTCAAACACTCATAATAACCAGTAAATATTTGAGTACAGTAACATTTTCAGGGATAACAAACCATACTTTTGGGGATGATCCTTTTCGTATTAACGGAAAAGCGAATACTTCTGATGGGAAAGTATTTCCTGTTTTATATAGCAGTTCTAATACCAATATTGCACAAGTAATAACCACACAAATCGATACCACAATAAAAATAAACGAAGGGGGAACTGTAACCATAACTGCTTATTACCCTGAGAATACAAATTATCTATCCAGCTCCACTACCCGTATTTTAAATATTACAAAAAACACACAGTATATAACATTTTTAGGAATCAATAATAAAGTATACGGCGATTCTCCTTTTATCCTTATAGCATCTACTTCTTCAGGATTACCCGTGTATTTTTCTAGTTCTAGTACTCTCATTTCTATACATTCAAATACTCTATCTATAAGAGGAGCAGGTAATAATATCCCTATTACTGCATATCAATCAGGAGCAAATCAATACTCGCCTGCATACCCCATTATTAGATATTTTTCTATAGATAAAGCCCCATTAACAATAAAAGCAGACGATAAAACAATTACTTCCATTCCTAATAATTCTTTATTTACTGTATCGTATTCAGGGTTTAAATACTCCGATGGGGAAGAAATTATATATCCAAAACCGCTTGTAACAACAACTATCCCTGTTACTACCAATGGTTCTTATCAAATAGATGTAAATATACCAAATAACCTTTCTTCTCAAAATTATTTTTTTATTATCCAATCGGGAACTTTAAATTTTGTAAATCCTAATGGCCCTGCAGGGATAGGATCTTCTCAAGATTTAGTATTATGGCTTGACGGAAAAGATATTTTTGGAACCGGAGAAAATCCATCCGCTTCTACCCCTGTGTATCAATGGAAAGATAAATCTAATAAAAATAATAATGCAACCCAAACTAATCAAGTTCCTCTATTTGCAGGTTCAAATGGAAATGAGGGAGGGTTTTTGTTTAACGGGAGCACCAATTTTTATGAATTTGGATCTAATGCTATTCCTGTTTCTAATCAAAATAGAACCATACTTATTGCCCTGAAAAATACAAATATTAAAAAGATTACCTCTTCTCAATATGCTTTGGCTTATGGAACGAATACCTCAAATAACCTTGTAGGATTGGGTATAGATACCTCTCAAAATCTTTCTTTTTTTGGAGGAGGTACCACTAGTATTGTATCTTCTATAAAATTAGCAACACCTCAAATAGCTATATGGAAGATGAATAATGGAAATGGTAGTTTTATAAATACTTCACAAAATATAAACACTTCCCTTTTTCTTACTCTTCCTAATAGTATGTATAGATTAGGAGTTTTAGATAATACAATCCCCAATCAATTCTTTAGAGGACAAATATACGAAGTCCTTATTTATAATAGGGCATTAAATAGCACCGAACAAAATATACTTCAAGAATATATTTCTGCAAAATACAATACTGAGGCACCACTACAGAATATTTATACTATGGATGAACCATCCAATGGAAATTTTGATTTTCATGTAGCTGGTATTGGTGCTGAAAACGATGGAATTGTACTATCCGCTAAAGGAACAAGTATTGCTCACATAACCTCACGAGATCTTCTTTCTCCAAATTCTTATTTTATATGGGGAGATAATAATTTATCTACAGATTTTTCAAATATTTCCGTAACCAAAAATTCACAAACTACCCATTTTTTATCCACTCATAAACAATTTGCATTTAGTAATAAAAACGGAAGTAAAAACATAAGCTTTCAATTCTATATTCCCAATCTCAACTCCCAATACCTACTACTCATAAGCTCACAAAAAGACCTATCAAATTACGATACCATTACCCCCACAAGTTTTAATAGCACAAGTATTACCTATAATGCAACAGTATCTTTACCCACAGGATATTTTACCATAATAAAAGTATTAAAACCACAATCAATACAATTCTCTTTATCATCCCAACAAACATACGGAAATCAGGTAGTATTAAATGCATCTGCTACATCAGGTCTACCAATTTCTTACGTATCCCAACAGACAAATGTAGTCCGTATCAATCAAAATAATTTTTACATGGTAGGAGTAGGCACATCTACTATATCTCTTATACAATCAGGTAATGAAAATTATTTTCCCACTACTATTAACATAGTGATTACAGTGGAAAAAGCACTCCTTACCGTAACCCCTGATAATAAAACTAAGTATGTCAATACCTCTAACCCAAGTTTGACAATATCTTACTCGGGATTTGTATGGAATGATAATGTATATAGTTTAGGAATTCAAAGACCCAATCTCACTACAACTGCTAATACCAATTCATCCATTGGTACATATCCCATTACTTTTATAGATACTTCGGGATTAAATAATGCTTCTACTCTGGCATATAGATATACATACAATCCATCCGGAACCCTTACGATTACTTCTAACACCAATGGACCAGGAGGAATAGGAAGTGTTTTATCAAATAATGATTTGGTCCTTTGGTTAGATGGGAGAGATATAAATGGAAATGCTACAAATCCAAGTAATGGAGTATCTGTTTCCACATGGACGGATAAATCAGGAAGAGGAAATAATGCTACGCAATCTACTTCTGCAAACCAAGCAACATTTATTTCTCTCGCAAACAACGGAGGAGGATTGTTATTCGACGGTAGTAATGATAACTATCCCATGGGCAATTCGGGACTTCCTACCGGAACTTCCGCTCGATCTCTTTTTATAGTTGCGCATACAAATGATATAAATGAATCAGTATATAGATGGCTTAATGCATATGGAGGAGTATCTGCCCAATCTCAGCATTTTGGTTTTGGGAAATATCCCACTAGTTTAGGTTTTATTGGGTGGCAGAATGACCATGCTACAGATAATGCGAACATCAATAATCACTTGTTCCAAGCAAACATGTCAAATACTGTAGCTGGAGATATTATTTACAATTTTGATAATGCATATAGAACAGCATTATCAAATTTCAATACAGGTACTACAACATTTAGATTAGGAAATAATGTATGGGGAACCGAGTTTTGGAAAGGGTCTATTCGTGAGTTTATTTTATATAATAGAGAAGTTAACACAGTAGAACAAAATATAATAGCCAATTATCTATCCGCAAAATATAATTTTTCTATAACGAATGATTTGTATAGTATGGACGATGTTGTCAGAGGAAATTTTGATTTTCATGTTGCGGGTATAGGAAGAAACTCTGCCACAGAAATCGTTACGAATACTAAAGGATCCGGAATCTTATTAGTATCGGTGCCACAAATTACCAACAATGGGTACTTTATATGGGGAGAAAATGATAGATCTACTAATATTGATAATACTCAAAAAACGATTATTAGCAATATACCCTACGCTCTTATGAATAAAAAATATGGGTTTAACCAAACCACCTACATGGGAGAAATAACATTTGTATTTTATGTAAATAATACAAACCCAAACAACTACAAATTGTTACTCTATCCAAATAGCACAGATACTACTTTTAGTAGTAATAATGTCGTAGTAATAGAACCGAATATTCAAAATAGTAATATATATCAAATAGAATACAAAATAAATACAACAGCAAGTTCCGGAATATTTGCCCTAGCAAAACCGATTATACCACAAACAATAACCTTCTCTCCTATAGCGTCTCGGCAGTATGGAAGTGGTTCTATACCATTACATGCATCTGCTTCTTCTGGATTACCCGTTTCTTATTCTATATCATCTATTCCAGCGTCTGGGGTTACTTCTCTTATCGGTAATACTCTTACACTCTTAGGAATAGGACAAGTAACAGTAACAGCTACACAATCAGGACGTCCGGATACCGCGGCCGCATCCCCAGTATCCAGAATTTTTCTCATAAATAAAGCCAACCAATCTCTCACATTTCCTCTCACCACAATATATAGAAATGCGAGCAATACAGCCCCTTATACACTCATCAGTACTACAAATGCAGGACTCCCCATAACATACAGCACATCTGCAACAAACTTAGTATTGATTTCTGGAAGTACGGTTCTTTTTAAAGGGATAGCAGGGACAGCTACTATTATTGCTTATCAACCAGGGAATGCCAATTATAGTCAACTAACACCTCATACAGCACTTATTATTAATATAAATAATCTTATTATTCCTCCTATTACTTTTGGAGGCAATCAACTGAACTCTATAACATATAGTGCAAATATACTCCCGGTGAAACTTACAGCCGCTTCCATAATCCCTTCCTCTCTTCCTGTTTTCTATAGTTCTTCTAATCCACAAGTAGCTACTATACATGGAACAACAATAGATACAATGAAAATTATTGGAGGAGGAACTACTATTATAACTGCTTATTACGAAACAAATGGGATAGACTATAGTAGTAATTCAAATAGTGTTGTATTTACCGTACATAAAAGAACTCAAACATATAATCTCGCTTCTCATAATATTAATATGATGTATGGAGATACTCCTATACCTCTTAATATAACAACAAGTGCAGGGTTACCAGTTTCTTTTTCCTCTAATAATACAAGTGTTGTTTTTATCCAAAATAATTCTATCCAAACTAATGGTAGCGGAATAGCAACTGTTACCGTATCTAATACGGGTAATGCGGTTTACGAAGCCATACCACCTGTAACAATAGGAATTCAAGTAGTAAAAACAAACCTTGTAGCAAAAGCAGAAGATATATCTATCAACAAAGGAACGACTCCAAAATATATTATTTCTTTTACAGGTTTTAAAAATAATGATAATATTTTAACATTAGGAAATATAAATATCCCTTTTGCTACCGTTAATTCACCCGTTGATATTTCTCAAAATGGACAGTATACTATAGATGTAAACAGTAATAATTTCTACTCTAACAAATATAATATTACCCCCGTATCTGGGATATTAACTCTATCTTTTCCAAATGGACCTGCAGGAATAGGCACATTAGGAACTTATAATGATGTTGTTTTATGGTTAGATGGGAGAGAAATATTAAAAAATGCATCTCTTTTATCTACTTATATTGTTCAATGGTCAGATAAATCAGGAAGAAATAATCATGCCATTCAAAATAACATCAACAATAGAGGAAGATATATAATGGGTTTGAATGAAAAAGGTGGTATTCTCTTTGATGGAAATAATGATTATTATGACTTTGGAAATAATGGAATCCCTACAGGTAATAATGCAAGATCTCTTTTTATAGTAGGAAAAACTCAAGAACTCTTCCCTCAATCGACTCAATATCTTTTTTCTTATGGTGATACCAGCGAGGCTTCAAAAAGAGTAAGTGCTTTTGGTATTAAAAATAATGGAACACAAAATAATTTCGTGTTCTTTAATGGAAATAACTATACAGATTTTGCTGAATTAGATGACTCTGACCATTTATTTAAAGGAATAGCACATAACAATAATGATATAACAGTTTCATTAGATAATAATTCTACTAACACCAGTATCATTAATAATACTGGAAATACTCATTTTAGAATAGGCTTAAAAGAATGGAACGGCTACTTGAGAGAAGCGCTTGTATTTAATAGATCCTTACACACAGTAGAAGAAAATATAATAACCAATTATCTCTCTTCAAAATATGGAACAAAACTATATGCAAATGACCTCTATACCCTTGATGAACCTGATAGTGGAAACTATGATTATAATTTAGCAGGTATTGGAAAAGAAAATAACATAGAAATATTCTCTTCTATAGGAACAGGGATACTCGGTGTAGAAAAAAAAGATGCTTTTGTTGGCTCTAAAAATTATTTTATTTGGGCGGATAATGATAGCTCTTCTCAAACATCGGGTATTAAATTATTACCTTCTATTTCCTACTTGCTTATACCACGAAAAATAGCATACGAAAGAACAGGAAATATTGGTACGATAGATCTTACTTTTAATATTTCACAAACAGATACCTCATGGCGCCTTTTTCTCTTTAAAGATAAAACACTACAATCACAAGGACTTCAGATAATAAAACCATCTCAAGCAACTCCTCAGAATATAACATTTACTCTTAACGGAGATAGTATATATAAAAAGGGGGTATTGGGTATAGGAACGAAAGGAATTTCTCAGACCCTTACTTTTGCAAGTATCCTCAACAAGACCTACGGAGATACTGATTTTATACTTCAGACCTATTCTTCTAACAGTAACCCTATAACCTTTTCTGTTTCCAATACTATTGTATCTTTAAATAACAATATAGCAACCATAAGAGGCACGGGAACAGTGTCTATCACAGCTACTTTGAGCGGAAGTGTGGCATATACTCCAGTTTCAATTACTCGTACTTTTACTATTAGCCGTAAAGTACTCGGTATAACCGCTGATAATTTGAACAAAATACAAGGGACTGCAAATCCTACTTTTACTATCACCTATACAGGATTAGGTAACCAAACAATTAATTTCCCACCCATTGCAACTACTACTGCAATTACTACCAGTCCTATTGGAAATTATACTATACGATTAGATACGGTATCGGGATTCAAAAATGCAAACCCTTATTATACCATATCCCTTACTCATGGAACACTTAATATTCGTTCAGCTATTACTACAAATAACACAGGACCAGGACCGGGAGGAATAGGAAATAGAGGAACAAACACAGATATAGTTCTTTGGTTAGACGGGAGAGATATAAATGCAAATAATACCAATCCTACAGCGGGAACATCAGTGGGTACATGGAGAGATAAATCAGGAAGAGGAAATAATGCTACGGGAGGAGGAAATTTTAATAATTTAATAAGTAATGGAGGGGGGGTTTCTATATCTAGTAGTTATTCAGGGAGTGTGAATGGATTCCCAGGTGGTGGAAACTCAAGATCTGCTTTTGTGGTAGCTAATAGCACAAATACAGGAATAGAGGGAAACACTGGTGGAAGAGCTGCTTTTGTGTATGGATACGATGGACAAGATTGTTTTACATCAACTGCTTTTTTTATAGGAAAAAGAACATCTTATGCAGCCGGGATAGGCTTTTCTATACCCGAACCGTCGATGTATGGTTGCCCACGCTTAGATAATGGATTTGTCTCTACTGCTTTTTCCAGTACTAATAATATTATAGTAGCTGCCATAGTAAATACCAGTAATTCTACACCAGTGTATGTAGCAAATAACCTTATAGGAACCAGAACCCGAGCAAACAATACAAACCTTAATAGATCCTACTTCATAGGAGAGAGGCTAACTCCAGAATCGGGTGATATTTTTGGTAATGCCGGACTATGGCAAGGTTCTATTAGAGAAGTAATACTCTATAATAGAGCAATAAATCATACCGAAAGAAATATCATATCTAACCACTTGGCCGCTAAATACAATACAGATGAAATAGGTAATAATTACTATACTATGGATAGTGTGGGGAGTAATTACGATTTTCATGTGATAGGTGTAGGAAGAGAATCTTCCATAGATTTTGTGAGCAGAACCCAAAGCCCTGGTGTCTTATCTGTTTCTGTTCCAAATATAAATAGTGCAGGTACAGGAACTTACTTTTTTTGTGGTGCTACTACTGATAATGTAACCCCTCCTGTTTTAGCAACCGGAACCAGCACTACTTTTGCAGATAATAGAACTTTTAACCTTCTCAATAGCAGCTACGGATTTAACCAACGCAGAGTATCAAATACAGGGATAGGAAATATCACTATAACATTTAGAATCACGGGATATAATTTTACTGCCAATGATAATCTTGTTATCACTTCTGCAAAGGCTTTCAATTCGGGAGTAAGTGTAACAGTTATAAACCCTTCTCATACAGATATATTTACAGATAGTATCCGATATAATGTGGACTTTGGAACCCTTACAAGCGGTGTATTTACTATAGGAAGGGAAACAGCAGGGTCAACCCCTCAAACAGTAGCTTTTAATAATTTTATTACCGACCATACTTATGGAGAACCATCTATACAACTAGAAGGACAGTCATCATCGGGATTAGCGGTCAGCTATTTTTCCCGAAATACCCTTGTGGCAACAATCTCTCAGAATACTTTGAACATAAACAATGTAGGAACTACTTATATACATATTATTCAAAATGGAAATGGAACATACCTTTCGGTAAGAGATAGTGTTCTATTAAGAGTACATAAATCATCCCAAATAATTACTTTTAATAGTACAGATATATTTTCTACCGGAGGATATACAAAACTACAAGCAGTACTTACAGCACCGTATAAAAATTCAGGTCTCCCTATTCTATACAGCTCTTCTGCCACTCAAATAGTAATAGTCAGAGATTCATTTAGAATCCAAGCCCCTGTTAATATAGTAAGTATTACCGCATACGAAACAGGAAATACAAATTACTTGCCCGTTTATCAGATAACAAATATAGGAATATTTAGGTCGTACCAAAGTGTCAATTTTAACTTAAATTATGTTCAGAAGCAAGTACTCCCTGCTTCTGCAAGTTCAGGACTACCCGTAGTATATAATAGTTCTAACACAAATATTGCTCTTGTTACAGGCAATACAGTCCAGATTGGTGCAGGAGTAGGAACTGTCAGTATTACCGCAAATGTAAATGAAAATATATACTATTTGCCTTTTACACAAAGTCAAACTATAGAAATAATTTCGGGAAAACAATTCCAAAGTATCACATTTTCAAACATAGCAAACACAACATTCCCGAATGGATTTAATGATGCAGTAGTATTTTTGAATGCATCTATTTCTTCTGGATTGGACATATCTTATAGTTCTTCTGATGGAAATACTTCTATACAAGGGAATACGGCAATTATAAGCAAAGTAGGAACATTTACTATTACCGCTATGCAATCAGGAAATACAAGTTTTTATCCTGCTTTGAGTGTATCAAAAACTTTCGTAGTCACGAAAATACCACAAACTATAACTCCTATTCCTGTTGCAGCTTTAACACAAGAATATGGAACCGATCCCTACTATTGTAATGCCACTTCTTCCGCAGGATTATTACTTACTTATTCCAGTTCTCACACAAATGTTGTGTCTTTTTCCTCCAATATAGCGATAGTAAGGTTCCCAGGAATTGCTACTATTACTATATCACAGCAAGGAAACGATAAAACAAACCCCGCTATCTCTGTAACTCAAATATTTACCGTCAAAAAAGCAAATCTTACTATAACAGTTGGTAATGTCACAAGACCTATAGGAAATACAGATAAAAATTTCACTCTGCTGTATAACGGACTTAAAAATAATGAAACAGAACTTCCTTTGGAAAATAGACCCACAGTGTCTGTAAATACAAATCAATACTCTCCTTCAGGAATGTATAACGTAACCCTTACCTCTCCTATATCTACAAAGCTACCACAGAATTATAATCTTATACTCCCGAATCCCGCAGGTACTCTCACTATTACTAATAACTATGGACAATTAGCAGGAGTGGGAAATATAGGAATAGATGGTGATGTATCGATTTGGCTTGATGGGCATGATATAAACGGAAATGGAAATACTTTTACACCCAACAACCCTGTAGAGATATGGAAAGACAAGTCAGGAAAAGGTTTCGATGCTATTCAAACTAATGCATCAAAACAAGCTACTTACTCTGCGAACGGAGGACTTTTATTTACGGACGGAAAATCATATCAAATGCCAAATATTCCAAGTATTAATAGAGCGAAGAGATCTCTTTTAGCCGTTATAAACAATACTGATGGAACAATCGGAGAAAGATATATACTATCTTTCGGAGTATCCCAAAGAGGTGGTGGTTTTTCCCTCGGAAAGAAAGATGATAAATTGGCTTTCTTTGGAAGTGGAGATCTGAAAATCACGGCTAACTCTACCCTTGCTACCAATCACCTTCTCTACGCTTATAGAGTAATATCTGCTGCAGATTCCGCATTATTATACCATGATAATACAAAAGTAGGATCCACATTTGTAAGCCAAACAAAAGATACACTTAAACTTGGAAGTTATTTTAATGGAACCCAATCGTGGAATGGAACTATAAAAGAAATTATTTTAATAAATAGAGATATCAATGTTGTAGAACGTAACATCCTTTCTAACCACCTTTCTGCAAAATATAATTTCTTGTTATCATCTCAAGATATATATACTATGGATGATACTACGAGAGGAAATTATGACTATAATGTTACAGGAATAGGAAAAGAAAATAACCAAACACTCTTAAACGTAAAGGGAAGCAGCAAAGTAAGAGCTGTATATTCAAATTCGGATGCTCTGCAAAACAATAACTACTTTATATACGGAGATAATAATAAAAAAGATACATTCCAAGAAACAAAAATAGGAACTCAAAAATATCATCTTTTAAAGAGAACTTTTGCATATAATAAAATCGGAACAGGAAATGATAGCATCTTTTTCACATTTGAAACAAATCGCACAAAAATAGATACTACCTATAAACTACTCCTTTCTCAAAACGATACTACTCTTTCTGCTAACCTTGTTTCTATCAAAGCTAATAGATTAGGAAATGATTCTCTTATAACATATAAACTTATTCCAACTCCCAATTCTTACGGAGTATTCAGTATAGGCAAATTATTAAAAAAACAAACTCTTACTTTTGTGAATATTCCTTCCGTAAAAACTTACGGAGATGCTCCTATTACTAATCTCAACGTATCTTCTACAGGTCTACCCGTTTCTACTATTATAGCTTTAGATACAAACATAGTATCTATAAGCCCTCCCAAAGGAACTGCTGTAGACTATACCTTGAAAATAAAAAAGAATGGAACAGTGACCATACTTGGTATTCAAACAGGTAGTACCGTGTATGCTTCTGATACAATAAAAGCAACTATTACTATTCAAAAAGCCCGTCTTTCTATTTCCGTAGACGATAAAACACGTTTTGTAAGAGTAAATAATCCTATTCTGACTTATACTTATGCAGGATTTAAAAATAACGATATAGACACAATATTAGCCATAAAACCAACGATAAGTACAAATGCTACTTTCTTGAGTCCTATTGGAACATATAGTATAACATTAGATACCACAAATTCTTATACAAACCCTTACTATACTTTTGTTCTTTCTAAAAGCACGGGAACTCTTACTATATCAGATATTACCAGATCACCCGGAGGAGTCGGTATTATTGGAAATTCAGGATCAGATGTAATATTATGGTTAGATGGAAGAGATATAACACCTCTCCAATCTATAAGTACATGGACAGATAAATCAGGACGAAGCAATAATGCAACGGGAACATCTACCCCGACTTCTAATAATAGAATAACCGGAGGAGTTAATTTTACAAGTTCTTCATCTCATGTCCTTACTCTCTCTACTTTTAATGGAATACCATTAGGAACATCCAATAAGAGTATGTTTATAGCAGTAAAAGGAACTATTACAAATAACAAGAAAGTATCCGTAGAATACGGCAATGCTGCAACTACTCCCGTAGCATTCGGAATGGGACAAACAGGCGGTAAATATAACTATTTTTCAAAAACCCAAAATATAGCAGACAATAACTCTCCTCTTATTGCAACAGATCAAAATGCAGTACTTTCGTCCACTGTTTTCAATAAAAATATACTATTTTCTGTTAATGGAAATACAAATAGAATAAGCACCTACAGAGCCGACACTACTATAGCAACAGGAGCTTCTTTTAGATTTAAAATAGGAGAAAGTGTTAGCACCTCTAACCTTGCCCGATGGGATGGAACTATTTATGAAATCATAATGTATAATCGTGCTATTGGAAATAATGCTACCTCATCCGCTGAACAAAATATCCTTTGGAATTACCTTGCTGCTAAATATAATACAGCTCTTACTTCTAACGTAGATATATACCAAATGGATAACAGCACCAAAGGAAATTTTGATTATAACGTAGTAGGAGTCGGAAAAGAAGCAATAGATAGCGTTACTGATGCGAGAGGGACAAACTCCGTTCGTGTAAATAATATTTTAAATATTCAAAATGGAGAATATTTCTTCTGGGGCGATAGCTCTCTGATATCTACAACAGATGCAATAGGAACAAGCTCTGTAACCTTAGGAAATAAATATTACCAACTGTCTCAAAAAAATCATGGCTTTCAACATAAAGGAAGTATAGATTCTCTCACTCTCAATATCTACTCTCAAATAGATTCTCTCAATTCCCGATATAAATTATTAATAAGATATAATAACGAAAGTGATGATAGCGTAAAAGTAATAAGTGCTAAAAATAATGAAACAAATATAGATACGGTTAATAACATTATATCTTACAGAATAGCACCAAAACCTAATTCTTTCGGAGTATTTACTATCGGAAAAGAGTATGATGCTCAAATAATCACCTTTGATTCAATCTCTCCAAAAACTTTTGGAATGACACAATTTAAAATAACTGCTACTTCCAATTCCGCACTTCCCGTATATTTCAGCAGTAGTAACACAAATATTGTCAAAATAAGAGGAACAAATACACCACAAGATTCTCTCATAATCCAAAACGCCGGAACTACTGTCATAACTGCATTTAATACAGGAAATGCAACTGTTAGACCAGGGTATACAAAACGAACTCTTATAATAAAAAAAAATACACCTTCTATAACATTTAACCTTCCATCTTCTAAAACTTTTGGAGATACTCCTATCAAACTCACCGCCTCTATTACAGCCAATCCATCTTCTATACAGGATACCATTCTACGTGTAAAATATATAAGTTCTAATACAAGCATAGCACAAATAATACAATCTCATACCACAGATACTCTCAAAATTATAGGAACCGGAACCGTACAGATAACCGCATATAACATATCTTATACAAATTATGACTCTACTGCTGTTATCAGAATAATGACTATAAGCAAAAATAGACCAACTATTATATTAAACACCCCCGATACGGTTACTTTCGGAACTGCTCCCATAAATTTACAAACCACATCTCTTCTAACCAATCCATCCATGCAGAATAATGGACTTACTATTTCTTATTCTACCTCCAAAACAATAGCAGAAATTTTAAGAAATACTACTAAAAAAAGAGATAGTATTTTCATAAAGGGAATAGGGTTATTCAAACTCACTGCCCGTATTACAGAAAATTCAAATTATGACACAGCGAGTGCCACAAAAAATATATTTGTAAAAAAATATACCCCAACTATAGCATTCTCTCTTCCTCAAAAAACCTACGGCGATGTTTCATTTCCTCTCACTGCTTCTATAAGCTCCGATACGCTGCAGACAAATACAGTATCTAATAATAATGGATTTGCTGTCTTATACAGTTCTTCCTCTACCCTTATCCAAATAAGAACCATATCAGGACAATTTCAAAAAGTAGATTCTATCAAAATACTGTCCGCAGGAACTTGTCTTGTTACCGCATACTACATAGGAGATAGCAATATTATTAGCACCAGTACTCAGAAAATATTAACCATCCATAAAAAACAACAAACAATACCAGACGCAAATGGAATACCCTCTTTTGTAAATATATTTCTAAAACCAGGTGTAAACTATACTATTCCTCGCTTTACTAATGCAGGATTAAGAGTAAAATATGTTACAAACCCTTCTATTCAAGGAAACATATCTATTACTAAAGACAGCGTAGTTCATACTATCAGTTTAGGAACAGTAACTATTACAGCGTATAATACAGGAAATCAAAATTATGATTCTATTGCACGTTCACAAGTTCTTGTTGTCCAAAATGGAAACTTCCAAAGTATAAGTTTTGCACCACTCCCTATAAAAACATTCGGAGATAGAACATGGAAATTAACTGCTTTCTCAGTAGATTCAACCAATACAATACTACCAATAGCAGATTTTCCTATAACATATTCCAGTGGGGATACAACAATCGCAAAAATAATAACCGTAGATAGTATTCAAATACTAAAAGCAGGCACCGTATACATTACAGCAAATCAAAGTGGAAACAATATTTATAATCCTGCTACAGCTATTACCCGAATATTTACTATTCACAAAGCAGGGCAAACCATTCAATTTACTTCTATACCATTACTCTATACTTTTGGAGATAATAATATACCCCTCTCTGCCTCTGCTTCTTCTCCTTTGTCCGTCTCTTTCCGTTCTTCTAACACTCATATTGCTTCTATTTTCAGGAATAATAATAAAGACAGTATCCAAATAAGAGGTAATGGAATCGTAATAATATCTGCTTTTCATACAGGAGACGAAAATTATATACTTTCCGATACTATCAGACAAATACTGACCATCAGCAAAAAATCAGTAGTATTCAGCTTTGGAATATTACCGAACAAAACTATCGGAGATCCTACATTTAAAATTACTACCGTAAGCATAAATCCATCTCTTTCGCTTACCTATACGAGCAGCTCTTCCATTGTTTCTATAAGTAATGACAGCATACATATTATAAAATCAGGAACAACTATCATCACCGCTTCCTACAATGGAGGAGATAACTACAATCCCGCTTCATCATCTTTCAACCAACCCTTAGTTATTTTCAAAAAATCCCAATCCATACATTTCCCTAATCTTTTACATAAAACTTATGGAGATAATGCATTTCTACTCCAAGCGACCTCATCATCATCTCTCCCCATAAGATTCACAAGTTCTCATCCCGAAAGATCTCTCATAACTACAAATAACTTTGGAACCCCTTCCCAAACAGATTCTCTACAAATAACAGAAATAGGAACCGTAAACATCACTGCTTCCGTAGATGGCACAGATGATTTTTATGCCGCTACCCCTGAAATCCGAACTTTTTCCATAAGCAAAGCAAATCAAACAATTACTCTCACAAATATTCCTGTATTAACTTACGGAAATAATAATAATATATTCACACTATCCGCAATTACTCAATATTCCCATATTACAAAACCTACCGGATTACCTCTTATATATAGCAGTAGCAATACTTTAGTAGGAAATATTATAAACACAAACCATCTCCAAATACTATCCATAGGAACTACCCTGATAACTGTAACCCAAACAGGCAATACCAATGTATCGGCAGCAAATTCTGTTTCTCAAATAGTAACCATAGTTCCACGGGTATTATCACTTTCTTTTGCTACTATAAATAACAGAACATTTGGTGATAATAATAATATTATCACTTTCAATGCTCTCTCCTCCGCTCAGCTACCTATTACATATTCATCATCAAATACGAATATAGTATTTTCAAATGATTCTACATATATAAACACCGCAGCAGGGGTTACAAGTGTGAATGCAACCATTTTGAATGCAGGAATATTTACAATATATGCTACTCATAACGGAGGAAATAATTATGACCCCTCCTCCCAAACAGTTTCTCATACATTTACTGTATCTAAAAACTCACAAAGTATAAATATCGCATTCATTCCTCAAAAAACCTTTGAAGATGCACCCTTCATAATAAACGCAAATCTTACATCTCCTAATAATTATAATGCTTCGCTCCCTATAATTTTCTCATCTGCAAACACCTCAGTATTAAGAATCGGTGCGGATACCATTCGTATATTAGGAGCAGGTACGGCAAGTATAACTGCTATCCAAACAGGTAATGCAAACTATGCATCTGCAACACCACTTGTATACACAATGAATATTCTTAGAAAAACACTCACCCTGGCTTTCTTAGATATACGAAAAACCTATGGAGACAATCCTTTTATCCTTCAATCTACAGCTAACTCATCACTCCTAAAGGTTGTATACTCCAGCCATAATACCCTTATCGCTTCTATAAACACCGATACTGTGAAAATAAAACAAGCAGGCACAGTAAATATTACCGCTCTTATATCAGGTGATCCAACTAACTATGCAAATTCCGTTTCTCTTACTCAAATATTAACTATTGACACTGCTATCCAAACTATTGTATTTCCCGCACTCGCTCATAAAAACCCTTTTGACCCTGATTTTATTATACCAGCTACTACTACCTCCGGACTCAAAATAATGTTCTCCATTTCTAATACAGACATAGCAAGATTCATAAACGACTCTACTCTAACCCTTGTAGACCCCGGAACCGTAACCATAACAGCTACTCAAACAGGAAACCATAACTATAAAGCTGCTCCCCCCGTATACCGAACCCTTGTAGTAAATAATAGATTATCAAATGTTATAGATTTTACCTTCCCAACAAGCTTTGTTTATGGAGATGGATTAAAAATACTCAATGCAACTGCCAGTTCTTCTCTTACTGTAACTTACTCCAATGCTAATACCCAAGTAATCAGAATTATAAATAACAACGGTAATTTTATTCAAATTTTATCCGCTGGAACTACCACCATAACGGCTATTCAAACAGGAAACTCTCAGTATAACGCTGCAATACCTGTTACAAGAACTCTTACTATCAACAAAGCAATCCTTACCGTTACCATTCCAAACATATCTCGCATTTATGGAAATAAAACACCATCATCAAACCCCTCTATTACCTATAATGGATTTAAAACTATCAACGGAATTACAGATAACAATTCTGCCATCACCACTACTCCTACAATAACATACGCCGATTCTACCCTTGAAGTAGGTACTTATAACGACTCTGTCAGAGTATCAGATGCCAGAGCAACGAATTATGAATTCTATTATATACCTTCTGACCTCACTATAACAAAACGAAACCTGACCCTTACTCCTGATAATAAAACAAAAGAATTTAACGAAGAAAACCCTCTATTTACTATCCAATACAATACCATCAACCCTTTCGATTCCCTCAAACTATCCGCTTTAGGTAGATTACCACAAGCACATTCTACCGCTATAAAAACATCTCCAATAGGAAATTATTCTATTACCATAGATACTACAGAAACCAAACTCAATAAAAATTATATCCTTACTCTCAATACAGCTCCATTTACTATAACCCCTAAAATAATTCATAATAACCTTGTTCTATGGCTTGATGGAAGAGATATAAACGCAAACAAAACGAATGCTTCCTATCAAATCGCTACTTGGAAAGATAAATCAGGAAAATATAATGACGCAACCCAAACCATATTTTCTAAAACCCCAACAGCTCTCCTCTCAAATCAAAATGATGGAGGACTTATTTTTAACGCATCGGAAGAACAATTCTATAATTTTGGCTCCACAGATATACCAACAGGAACGAATCCCAAATCAGTGTTTATCGTTACCTCTAACAATACCAATAACGGAAATCAAATAGCACTTTCTTGGGGAAGCACTTCCACAGGAAACAATATCAACATTGGCAAAATCAATAATAACTATGCATTTTTTAGCAATTCTCAAACAATATCTACTAATGCCACCAGTTCTAACAATACTCTTCTTTCAGTAATCAATAACGTAGTAAAAATTAATAATGATATAAACAATGCACAAATACTCAGCACATCTCCCGCAGCGAACGGTGCTTATAAACTAGGGAACAGCTCCATCAACGGAAATTCAGAATATTGGAACGGGAACCTGAAAGAAGTCCTTATTTACAACAAAACCCTCAATACTACTGAAGATATAATCATTCAAAATTATCTATCCGCAAAATATAACATCCCTCTAACATCCCAAGATATATATACTATGGATAACCCTGCAAACGGTAACTACGATTACAATGTTACAGGTATAGGAAAAACAGATAATAGCAATTATGTATCCGAAGCATCCCCAATAGATATTTTAAAAATTACAAACCCCATAGGATTAGAAGACAATGAATACTTCCTTGCAGGAGATAACGATTCATCAGCAACGCTCTCTTCCTATAATCTTACTATACAAACTAAAAACTACAATCCTTTCAAAAGAAAATGGGCATTTAATCACATCGGAAATATAGATTCTGTAACCCTTACTTTCTCTGCGAATTCTTTTAATGGGGATACCTTAAAACTCCTTTTAAATACATCAAATGTATTTGATAATACTACTCAGATAATAAACCCATTATTCTATTCAAATGAAAAAGTAACCTATAAAGTAAAAATAGGATCTCAATCCAATGGATACTTTACCTTAGCCGCAAGTAGAAGTAAAACAGCCCAAGTAATAACATATAATCAAATAACCCAAACAAAAGAGTATGCAGACGCTGACTTTATTATAAATGCCTCCGCAACCGGAAGCACATTCACCCCCGTAACTATAAGAAGCTTAGATACTACTCTTTTGAAATTAACAATGAGCGGCGCCACAGGAATATACAATGCTCAAATAAAAGGCGTAGGAATAGTCACTATTATAGCAGAAAAAGAAGGATACCAAACATACGACCACGCATTACCCGTATATAAAACAATTACCATAAACAAAGCACGAGCTACTATAAACTTAACACAAACCCCAATAAAAATATATGGAGATACTGCATTCGCAAATACGTTTAATCTCAATGCCTTCCAATTTAATGGACTCAAAACAGGTGAAACACCACAAAATATTCTTGTACAATATCCTACCGTAAAAGTAAAACAAGGAATAAACTTCAACGCAGGACTCAAACTCAATGCTCTTACTATTGCTAACGCCAAAGCAAATAACTATACCTTTGATTATAGAGAAGGAAATATAAAAATAGAACGTGCTACTCTCATCGCCACACCTCAAAGTAAAGCAGTTGTTATTGAAAACACTATTCCTACTATTCCAATAATATACCAAGGATTTGTAAATAATGAAACAGAATCTAACCTCAATACAAAACCACAAATCCAAATAGGAACTCCCAATATTATCGGAAATCATTCCATAACATTGGATACAACAGATGCTAACGCATCCATTTCAGGAAATAACTATAAAATCATTCCTCAAACAGGAACACTATCAATAGTAGAATCAAAAGGACCAGCAGGAATAGGAGCAATAAACTCATCCGTTCCCGATATAACTCTTTGGTTAGACGCAAATAGCATTGATAAAAATAATGCAAATACTACTCTATCCTTATGGAATGATAAATCTGGACAGAATAATAACGCACAAACAAGCAGAGGAACTATAACATTCACATTCCCAAATAAAAATTCACCTTCTCTCACATTTGACGGAACAAGTGGAATGACCTTTGGGAAAACAAACATTCCTACCAAACTACAACAAAGAACTATAATTGCTGTAGGAAACACCGATTTAGGAACTCGCTACATACTATCCATTGGAAATAGCACTACCCAGAAAAATTTTGCAATAGGAAAAGATGCACAAAATTTTTATGCTTTCTTATCAGGAAATAACTATAAAAAAATATCTTCCTCAAATAATACATCAACTACCGATATAATGTCTGTCGTGAGTATCCCGAATAACAATACAAATAAAGTATCTTTTAAAGTAGGAGGAAGAATACATAATTTCCAAGCTGATACTGTATCCATAGATTCTACTTCTCATGAATTTTTATCCATAGGATATGATGCCTCTAATAATTCTAAATATTGGAACGGCTCTATAAATGAAATTATAATATTTAATAGAACTCTCAGCACAGTAGAACAAATAATTCTATCTAACTACCTATCTGCAAAATACAACACTACTCTTTCTCAAAATAACTACTATACTCAAGATGAAATAACAAATGGATTTGATTATAATGTATCGGGTATAGGACAAGAAGCAGATGGAACTATTACTTCCGCAAAAGGAACAGGCATACTAAAAATTTCTCATCCACTAGGATTAGATGTAAATGGAGAATATTTTATCTGGGGGGATAATGATTCTCTAAACCTCTTTACAGATACACTTATTACAAACGGTGCAAGATTCAGCACTATCCAAAAGAAATGGTCATTTAATCAAAGAAATAGTGCAGGACCAAGTGCAAATGCTATTGACTCCCTCACCCTTACTTTTTACCTAACAAATACTACTACCCAACACCTCTTGATCATAAGTCCAAATAGAAACATGACCAATGCTGTGGAAATCTCTCCTAAAAATGTTCTTTCTGATAAAATTATTTTTAGAATAAAACCAAATACCTCAACAGGATTCTTCACTATTGCCAGCAGAGCAAATGCTACTCCACAAAGAATAACTATGAATATTCCTCCTATTTACTACGCCCAAGGAGAAATAAACCTGAATACATACATAACATCATCTTCCACAACCCCAATTACCTATATTTCCAGCAACACACAAGTCGCATCGGTAAATGGAAATACGCTTATCATAAAAAAAATAGGAACTATTTCTCTCATTGCACAACAAAATGCTGTTGATAATATACTTGCTTACGGATCCGCACAACAATCCATAACTATTAACAAATCCTCTCTTTCTATAACTATAGCTCCTATAAGCAGATCTTTTGGAACTACAGATACGATTTCTTTCAAACCATCAAACCTGAGTATAAATGGTTTGAAAACAGGACACACTTATGATAGCATTGACTTCTCTTCACCCATATCTCTTATTCCTATCCCTAAAACCATACCTATTGGAATATACGATACCATAAAACTTTCAGGTGGAGCTTCTTCTCGTTACAATTTTGTATACAATACAGGAAGATTAACAGTAACCCAAGCAACTGTTTTTGCAAAAGCCGATAGAAAAACAAAAACTGTATATCAAGAAAACCCTCTATTTACCATATCCTATAAAGGATTTATAACACCCGATGATCAAAATATCTATACTCTCAAACCTACTGCCACCATATCTACTACCCCTAATTCCATAGGAAAATACCCCATCACAGTAGATACAACAGGCGTTAATACTCGCAATAAAAATTATGTCATAATCCCTATCCATGACACCCTCTATGTAGAAAATCCTAATGGACCTGCAGGAATCGGCATTGTAAATGGACAAGAAACAGATGTAGTCCTTTGGTTAGACGGAAGAGACGTAAGTACTCCAAACCCAACAGCAGGCACGGTTGTTCAAACATGGAAAGATAAATCTAATAGAAATAATAATGCAATTCAATCTTCTACTTCTAATAGAGGTATATTTGTTGGAACACAGCCAAATAAAGGAGGTATCTATTTCAACGGAACAAATACCTATTACACCTTCGGAAATAACAGAATCCCATTCTATCAAGAAAGCAGAACTCTCATCACCGTTGCAAGTGACAGCGCTACTACCAACAATACAGCGTATATTATTTCTTACGGAGAAAAAAATAACCAAACCTCTTTCGGAATAGGAAAAAATACAAGCGATAAGTATACCCTATTTGCGAATAATAATACAAGTGCTTCTTCCTCTACCGCTCTCAATACTCCTACTATAACTGCCGCACTTTACAACAATGATTCTCTCTTATTCTCCATTAATAACACCTCTCCACTTTTCACACGTATAGATTCTACCCCTCATAATATATTCAGAATCGGTGCAAATTCTGAAATAACCCAAGGATCTCTCTGGAAAGGAACTATTCATGAAATAATTCTCTATAATAGAAAAATAAATACCGTAGAACACAATATTCTTACGAATTATCTCGCAGCTAAATATAATATAACTCTCACCCCAACGGTAGACTTATATACTCTAGATAATCCCGCTTTAGGAGATTTTGACCTCAATGTGGCAGGTATCGGAAAAATTTCTTCCCAAGAAAAAGTAACAGAAGCCCAAGGAACAGGTATACTCAAAATAAGATACAACAGCGAACCAACCAATAACTCTTATTTTATATGGGGAGATAATAACACAGGAACCTCTTCCTTTAGCGGTACAAGAGTAGATAGCGTGAACCATATCTATAATCCTCATAGATTATTAACAAGAGTATTTGCATACCAACATACAGGAAACATAGGAGAACTTACTTTGAACTTCGCTCTCTCAAATCTAGAAAACCCTTCTAAGTACAGTATGATCATTGCAGATAATAAAAATTTTAATAATGTAACCGTCATCAATCCAACCGCTAACTCTCATACCAACCAATTAGAATTTGTATTTACCCCAAGCACAACTATTGGATACTTTACCATTGGTTATAAAGTAAATACACAAACCATAACTTTTGCCATTACGAATAAAACTTATGGAGACCCTTCTTTTGTCTTAAATGCAACTGCCTCCTCTTTACTTCCCCTAAAATACAGCAGCTCTAACACACAAATAGCTCAAATAAGCGGATCTACAGTTATTATAAGAAATGCAGGAACAACATCTCTTGTTGCTTATCAAACCGGAAACAACATCTACGATGCTGCTCCTCCTATATCTCTTATTTTTACAGTATCCCAACAAAACCAAAATATACAATTTACATTAGCAAATAAAACATACAGAGATGCTCCATTTGTTATAGTGGCTACAAATAGTTCTACACTACCACTCTCTTACTCAAGTGCAAATACGAAGATAGATATAACCGGAAATACTATAACTATTTTGGAAGCAGGCACGACCTCCGTAACCATATACCAAACAGGAAATCAAAATTATAACCCCGCCTCTGTTACTCAAAATATTACTATTCACAGAGCATCACAATCTATAACCTTTGATACAACCTATGTTTTTGGTAGAAATGACACATCTCTTATATTTAATCCCGCAATTACCACCTCGGGATTACCTATAACATACTCATCTACAAATACAGGATTTACTATTATCGCTGCTGGAACTGTCACCCTTTCCTCCACAGCAAGAACCTTATTTGCATCCGGTGGCACGGTTTCTATAATTGCAAATCAAAGCGGAAATATAAATTATCAAGCAGCGAATACAGTCACCTACCCAATAAGCATCAACCTCCAAAAATCTTCTCAACAAATTACTACCACTTATCCTACCGAAACTACTATAGGGGTACCATTTACAATTACAGCTACCTCAACATCATTATTACCCGTATCTTTTAGCAGCAGCAATACAAATGTAAGTATAATAAGCAATACTGTTACTATTACCGCAGCGGGAACAAGTAAAACAATACAAATAACAGCATTTGAAACAGGAAATGCTAATTATTTCCCCGCAAGTATCACAAAAACCATATCTATAAATAAAGCAAATCAAACTATTATATTTACAAATCCCAATGTTTTTTTAGGTGATGCTCCTCTGAAATTAACTTATACAATTATCCCATCAGGAACAGTATCTTTTACCAGCTCTAATACTTCCGTAGCTTCTATAAAAGGCAACGATACTCTTGTAATGAAAGGAATAGGAAATACCACACTTACCGCAACGAACAATGGAAATTCAGAATATACTTCTTTGTATAATACATTTGTTATTCAAGTAAAACCAAGTATTACTAATGGAATAAATACAACAGTTGTAGATAATACAAAACGCTTTGCACCTATACCATCTTCACCCGCAGAAGGAAGTATATTACTCAACCAAACATCCGTATATGTAAATTCAATAGGAACTATATATACCGCTTTCCAAGACGGTAACGGCACCGCAGCAATACGAACATTAGAAAATAACGAATGGAAATACGTAGGTTCAAAATCGTTTTCCACAGCTTCACTTTCTTCCATAACTTTTGCTACAAATATATCCATCGCAGCTGACTCTGCCAATAATATATACACAAGTTTCCAAGATGCCTCAGAAAACAATAATATCACTGCAATGAAGTACGACGGAAATGAATGGAACGTATTAGGAAATAGGGGAGAGATACCAACAACAGGGAGAAATATTACCACCTACCACAAAGGAAAACCATATATATTTACAAACACAGGAACCAAATTATATCTCTATTTTTATAACACATCGCAAAACAAATGGGATACTATAAGAAGCATATCAAAAGACGGAAATAACATAGACATAACAATATCTGAACAAGATACAGCGTACGCCTCTCTCATAGATAACACAGGACTTAATATTTATAAAATAACTATACAGAATACCACTACAGGATGGGAAAATATAGGAAACATATCTACAAATGCTCTCTATACTTCTATTGCTGTTGCACCTAATGGTGATGTTTTTGTCGCTTTCAAAGAAACAGGAACAATCCAAAAATTGAGAGTAAAAAAATATAGCAAAAATATATGGACAGACTTAGGAAATAGTACATTCCAAGGAATAGCAGGAATCGTATGGAACAGTGCAGGAGCATCAGACCCATCAGGATGCCAATCTAACATATCCGAAAAACCAACTCTTGTGTTAGATAGAGATACCATACCGCACATAGTATTCAGAACAAATTCCCCATGTGGAATCGGAACAGATAACTTAATATATTACAGTAAATTTGATATAAATACAAATGCATGGAACACTCCTATTCCCATCTCATCAGGCATTTCATCCGATGCATCTCTCTCTGTAAATGTAAATAAAGAACCAATGATTGCATCTATATCTCGTAATTTTGCAAATACTCTCAGAGTTCAAACTATTAAAAATAATATCGTTTCAGACGTTACACCCGCTCCAGTACTCATAAAATCTACTGAACATTCATTAGGTATAGATAAAATCAATAACGTACCTTACCTATCTATTAGAAAAACAAATGGTTCTATATCTCTTTTAAAATACCAAGGACAATCTTTTGTAGATATAGGAAACGCAGGGGTAGGCACTAACTCTCTTATGAATCTTGATAATAATGGAAATCCATATATTGCTTACGTAGATGGAACGAATAAAGCAAATCTCAAAAAATATAATAAAATTACACAAACATGGGAAACCATCTTGAACTCTTCTTCCTTACCCGATAATATTAATTATATCCATTTTGCAATTGATAAATACGATACCCTCTATGTTTCTTTCCGAAAAATAACAGATAATGCTACTTATATAATAAAAAACAAAGGAACAAACTGGGTGAACTTAGGAACATCTATTACGAACTCCTATGGAAAACTGTCTTTTGATCACGATAATATACCTTATATTACTGTAAATAACGCGAGCTCGCTGAAAACATACAGATATCAAAATAATACATGGATAAGTGTAGGAGTTGTCGGCACAACTCTCACTTCCGGAAATGTAAGCTCCCCAATAATTTTTGGACCAGATAATATACCTTACATAGCATATCTTAATAACATATCCTCTCTCATTACAAAATATTATAACGGAAGCACATGGAACGACTTAGGAACACAAGGATTTGGAACCAGTTCTTACCCTCATATACTCATAGATAATGAAGGAATTATCTACAAATCCGCAATAGAAAACAACATACCACAAGTATGGATATATAAAAATAATATATGGAATACCATAGCACCATCTCCTTATAATCTCACTACAAACCACCTCACATCTACTATTGATAATACAGGATCAATATTTATATCCGCAGAAACAGGAACTACACCTAATGACGTTATACAAAGCTATACATACTCTGTCAATAAAAACTACCAAACCATATCAGAATTCTATGTAACTTCTCCTAAAAAATATACAGACAGCTCATTTGCTCTTAATGCACAAAGTTCTGCCCATCTTCCTATAAACTATATATCTTCTAATACATCTATTGTCAAAATACAAGGTACAACCGCTTCTATCGTAGGAACAGGAAAAGTATTCATAACAGCAACCCAAAATGGAAACGCAGAAACATACAAAACACAAATATCAATACCACTCACTATCCAAAAAGCAAACCAAACCATACATTATACCCCTACTACTCTCATCTATAGCAAAACCAAATATAAACTAAATACCATCACTGCTACTTCTTATTTACCTATTTCTCAATATGTATCCCACGACACAACAATCGTTTCTTTCATTCAAGATACCTTGGTAATAAAAGGAGCAGGAACAGTATCTATGACCGTATCCCAATCAGGAAATGAAAATTACAATCCTACTACTCAAACCTTTGTGATAACTATTCATAAAGCAAATCAAACTATCACAAACCTAAAAGATACTCTATTACAATACGCAGAAAGAAAAAAAATAAAACTAACCCCTTCTATAAACTCAGAACTCTCTGCTCGCTACAATATATCTAACTCTGCTGTCCTAGAACAAATACAGAACACAGATTCATTCCGTATCGTAGGAGCAGGCACTGCTCAGATAATAGTTTCTCAACCAGGAAACGCAAAATATAATCCCGCAACTCCTGTATCTATAAACCTAAGAGTGATACATGCAATCCAAACTATTAGTTTTAACCTTACCCCTCTCAATAGAACGGTAAATACTAAATTCAAACTTATAGCATCCGCATCATCATTGCTCCCCATTGCTTTCACAAGCTCTCATAGCCAAGTCGCTACCGTATTCAATGATTCCATTACTATTATTGGAAACGGAACTACTACTATCACCGCTTCCCAACCAGGAAATTATGCCTATTCACCAGCCCTTCCCATAGAACATATTCTGACCATATCAAGAATAAACCAAACTATAAATGGTTTGGTAAACATAACGACTTCTTCTACCGCACCTAATACTATAATACATGCATCCGCCTCTTCAGGACTTATAATTACATACACAAGCAGAAATACAAATCTCGCTACCATTCAAGGAAATGCCATCGTTCAAAAACAATTAGGAGCAATCGGCTCTGTCAATTCTACTACCATTGTAGCGTACCAAGCAGGGAATAGTACTTACAACCCTACTTCTGACTCTCTTATTATTACTGTTACGAACGACGGACCCAATCCACTATCTACACAAACACTTACATTTAATAATATAGATACACTACAAAGATATGGAAATCCTGCTTTCATCATATCTGTTACTTCTAACGCTTCTATCCCTACTCATTTTATAAGTTCCAATACAAATCTTATTTATCTTACAACTTCCCAATATATAAACGGAACAGGGATTACTTATACGAATGCCATAATAACAGGAGTTGGAGAAGTTTTGATAACCGCTTCTAACACAGGAAATGCAAACACAAACCCATCTTCTCAAACTATATATATACGAATAGAAAAAGCACCACAAGTAATCACTTTCCCGACAATCGCACCTCAAACATATCAAAATAGATTATTTGTCCTTTCCGCATACTCTTCCGCATCTATTCCTGTTTCTTACATATCATCCGATCCAAGTATAGTTTCTATAGCTCATGATACTGCATTCATAAAAAACACAGGACCCGTAACCATAACCGCACAACAAAATGGAAATCAATTGTATGCATCTGTAGCATTTCCTCAAAATATATTTATCCAAAAAGGAACTCAATCTATAACTTTTGATATTCCACAAAAAACTTTTGGCGACCAACCATTTACACTTACAGCTACTGCTACTTCCTCTCTCCCAATATCTTTCAGAAATAGAAATAACAACATATCTGATATAAATATTATTAATAATGCATATATACTTTCCATACTTTCTGCAGGAATAGATACTATATACGCAGAACAAGCAGGAAATAACGCATATAATTCTACCTCCATATACCAAATACTCTCTCTATCAAAAAAATCACAATCTATCTCATTGAATAGTATTCTTATAAAAACTTTTGGAGACCCATCATTTATCATTACCCAAGCAACCGCTTCCTCCGGATTGCCAATCACATACCAATCCACAGATACAAGAATTATTATAACAAACCAAAATAACGTTCAAATAAATGGAGCATATTCCAATAATTCCAATACTATTACCATAACCGCAACCCAAACAGGAAATCAAAACTACCTCTCTGCTAACTCTATCCCCCTTACACTCACAGTAGTAAAAGCAAACCAATCTATAACTACTACATCCACAATAATTACGAAAATATTTACTCCCAATAAATTTTCTCTCAGCCAATATGCATATTCTACATCAGACCTCCCCATATCTTTCTCATCATCAAATACTATCATAAGCATTATTAAAAGAGATACAGCACAAATACACAGCGTAGGAACCACACAACTATTCGCAATACAATCCGGAAATAATAACTATAACCCTACCCATACGCATATCACTCTCCAAATAGAAAAAGCAAATCAAAGCATTACCTTCCCATCAATCCCTACTAAAAATATATATGACACAAAGTTTAAACTGAACGCCTCCTCTTCCTCTCAACTCCCCGTCACCTTTATAAGCCAAAATACAAATATCGCCCAAATAATAGGACCATCTCAAGATTCCATACAACTCACAGGTATAGAAGGACAAGCAACCATACTTGCTATACAAACAGGCAACTCTAACTACTACCCCGCTTCTTTTCAACCAACTCAAATACTCAACGTTACCTCTTTGAACCCTCAAAATATCATATTCTTACCTTTGAGAGATACAAGTATTGTGGACACTACATTTGTGACCCTATTAAAAATAAAATTACAAGCAAAGGTATATTCTAATAATAATCTTACCGAAAATAACATTACTTACACCTCATCAAATATTAATATTGCTAGAGTATCTAACGACACCCTCATAGTAAATATTCCAGGTTCTGTTACTATTACTGCATACCAATACGGAAATGCCGATTATGCACCAGCTACCCCTGTTGCTCAAAAAATAAATATTCGTAAAATCAACCAATACCTCTCTTTTGATCTATCACCCTACACCCCGTCTCATGATACCACCGTCGCCTACCAATCAAATCTATTCATCAGATTAACCAATAGAAACATAAGCGGAGGAATCTCTTCAAGTCCTATTACCTTAAATAGTAGCAACACATCTGTCGCATCTATTATAAATACATCAGGAAATACCTTTATTAATGTAAAAAGTGTAGGATCTACTATGATAACCGCCTCTCAAAACGGAGATAATATTTATAACCCCGCAAACAGCGTTTCTCGAATACTCAACGTCAGAAAAGGACAACAAAGCATTTCTTTTACAATCCCTAACCCTCTTACCTTTAACCAAGAAAATATCTTTATCAATAATATCCAAACCACATCAGGAGAACCACTTATCTTTTCCATACTCCCCGATAACTCTGTAATAAAAGATTCTACATTTGTAGTAAATGGAAATACATTCACCAACCTAAAAATAAAATCAACAGGAACAACTACACTACATACCTACCAAAGTGGCAATGCATACTATGAATCTGCACGCACACAAACTATTATCACCGTCAATAAAGCATCTCAAACACTTTCTTTCCCCGATTCACTCATAGAAACATTTGGAAATACTCCTTTGTATATCCCCATTTCTTATTCAGGAAATAATATACCTATAGTATATTCTTCTTCCAACACAAGTATAGCACTCATAAACAATTCATCAATAAACATTCTCGGCGCAGGAACTGCTGTCATTAGTGTTTTCAAATCAGGAGATAATAATTACAACCAAACCCAAGGAGAAATAAAATTACGAATAAATAAAGCATCTCAATCTGTATCTCTCCCTCAAACGATATACCAAAATATTGGAGATTCTATCAAAGTAGACACACTTTCTACAGCACAACTCCGTATAAAACACTCTTTCCAACCACAAGATTCCGCACGAATATCTTCTTATAATAAAAATGTTATCAAATTACTTCTCAAACAACCAGGAACAGTAACCATAATCGCAAACCAAACAGGTAATTCTAACTATACCCCAGCGGACTCCGTATATAAAACAATAATTGTAAACAATCTGTCCCTCCAAACAATACAAATAAAAGAAACCCCCACAGGAACTATTGCCATCGATTCCATAGTAAAAACCTATGGTGACGCCAATTTTATACTAAAAGCAAAATCATCAAATACTATTCCATTTACCTGGACCATCTCAAATACCCCTATTGCTGATACTATCAATACTCCAACTGACTCCACAGTAAACATTCGTATAAAATCTGTCGGAAAAACAAACATAATAGCATCTAATACAGGTAACGCAATATATAACCCCGGACTAACATCGATTCCATTTATCGTAAAAAAACAAACACAAACTCTTACAATTACTAAAAATAACGGAACACCAATAGAAGACAGCTTAGTATATACAAACGAGATAGCTTTCACTATAAAAACTAACTCCACAAAATTACTGAACAATATCGTATATTCTGTTTCTAATACCAATGCCGCAAGCATTCAAAACGGAACAAACGGAAGAGCACTCCTCACTATAAAAAATGCAGGAAATATCATCATTACCGCTACCCAACCAGGAAACGACACTATCGCATCAGCATCTATAACACATCTCATAAACGTAAAATACAGACAAACCATCAACTTTCCCACAATCCCAACCCAAATATATGCAAACAAATATAAACTCCAAGCTACAGCCCACGATTCTATATCAGGAGATATAAACACACTTCCTATCAATTATACCTCATCTGATACCCGAATCCAAATAAATAATGACACCATGACTCTACGAGGAACAATACCTTTTGGAACCCTTGCATCTATTACAGCAAACCAAATTGGAAACTCTTCCTATAAATCAGCAACACCCATCACACAATCTTTCTCCATCAATAAAGCAAATCAATACTTTACTAATGATTTCCCTCTCTATAAAGAAACTACATACGCTCCTAATAAAATTATTACACTCGGCGACTCTCTCTCTTCCCAACAATCTGTAATAACATACACTTCTAATAATACAAACTTATTCACCATAGTCAATAGCAATAAAGCACTCCTAAAATCTACCGGAATAACAAGCTTTACCGCACAAGTTCTCCCCTCAGATCTCTATAATGCAATCGCCCCCGTAACTATAAACCTCGACATCAATAAATTAGACCAAACTATACATTTTGTTAATACACCAGCTACACGAAGAATCAGAACCTATAATCCCGATACTATTCACATATACGCAACATCTTCCTCAAAACTCCCTATTACTTTCAATTCTATGAGAAATGATATTATATCCATACAAGGAAATATTGCAAACATTCTTGAAACAGGACAAGACACAATAATAGCAACTTCCATAGGAAATACTTTTTATAACTCAAAAACCCAAAAATATTCTATAACCATAGATAATGGACAACAAACTATATCATTCCCAGGTCCCGATACCCTTATATACGGAGATAACTACACACTCCAAGCAACAGGAGGAATACCACAAACAACCTTCTCTTATACCAGCAGCAACACCGATATTATATCCATAATCAACGGAAAAGCAACCCCACAAAAAATAGGAAGTGCTACCATTACTGCCTTAAAACCAGGAAATAACCAATACGATATGAGCACTCTAACACGAATATTCTTTGTGAAAAAAGCAAACCAAAATATAGCAATAAATGGATACGGACAATTCAATACAAATCCTATATATATAGACAGCATCCAAGCAAATAATACCATCCCAATAGATTATGCAAATACCAACTACTACTATTCTATTTTTGCAAATTCTGACTCAAGTAATGCACCAGATCCAAGAATTAAATCTCTCTTACCCAATATTACTTTCATATCCCTTAACACAAATGTAGCCACCATAACATACCAAAATCAACAACCTATCATAACACTCAAAAGAACAGGAACATTTGCCATTGCACTGGAAAGAAATGGAAACGAATACATAAACCCAGCTACAAGCACCACAATTACTATTACCGTAGATACTATAACAAATGAATCATTATATAAAAATAGTACAGTAATAACAGGATTCTCTAATAGCACAAGAGAATATAGCCCTGAATATACTTTCTTCCCAACAGGAACTCTCACACCACCAAACTTAAATTACTCCTTTGTTTCCTCAAATGACTCAGTAATACAAGTACTATCTAACAAAGACTATTACACCTCTATTCGAGAACTAAAAATAAAAGGAATAGGAACTGCCTCTATATCTATCTTTTATAATGGAGACAATAACTACTATAGATCTCCCATATATACAATGAATATAACTGTAGATAGCGCAAACCAAAACCTAACTTTCCGCCAAATACCATCAACACAGTACCAATACGGACAAGGAAATGTAGATATAGCACAAGGATTTATTACCTCAAATTCCACTCTACCAATAAGATTCTCAAGCTCTAATACCTATGTAGCAGATACAATTACATTGTTTGGAAAACAATACATTACAATTAAAAATACAGGAACATCACAAATAACAGCATTCCAATACGGAAATCAATATTATAAAAATTCTATACCGCGATCCCAAATCTTAACCATTAATAAAGTAAACCAAAACATTGCCCTATCCCAAACAACAACCACTTTTACATATAAAAAAGATTCTCTGTTCAACCTTCTCTTTAATAAATATGGAAACACACTGAGTAATATCCCCATTTCTTATTCCAGCTCCGATACCAAAATTGTAACCATTATAAACATGAACGGAGAACAAAAAGGATCTATCAAAGGAATAGGTTCTATAACCCTAACCGCATGGATACATTCTGATACCAACTTTAACGCTTCTAATATACTCACGAGAACTATAAATATACTCCCTGTAAAACAAACAGTATCCTTTGTTATACCCGATAAAGTCACTTTTGCAAAAATAGATTCTACCCAAATCAATATCACAAACATAAAAACACTGTATCTAAACCTACTCCCAACAGAAGTATCTACTCAAAGAAATGTCTCTTTCACAGCACAAAATACAAATATCATAAGAATATTAGAAATCAATAACCAATGGATAGCAGAACCTCAAAATACAGGAACCGTAAACATAAGAGCTATAACTGAAAGCCCAATTGGAATCCCGCCACATCTAGACACTATAGCCAAAGATAGCACCTTCAGAACTATTATTATTACAAAAGCAAACCAAACTATAAACCCTATTTCTATTACTCATAAAACATTCGGAACAACTGACTCCCTATTCTCCATAGAACCTCAAGCAACCTCTTCTCTACCCATAACCATAACACCTGTCCATCCTACTCTACTACACCCTACAAATACAAATATTATCGCATATAAAACAAACCAAAATACAAACCAATGGACGATAAAACTCATAAGAGCAGGTAATACAGCAATAAAAATAACCCAAACAGGAAATAATAATTATAATAAAACGGACTCAATTATTATACCTTTTGTAATAAATAAAGGAACTCAAACACTTACATTCAATAAAAATACCCCTCAATATAATTATAACAATCTCACCAAACTTGCAAATGTAAAAATAGGTGATACTATTCCTATAAATATATCCGGCGGAAGATCTATAACACCTCTTAGAATCACCTCTTCAAATACACAAGCATATACTCTTATTTCACAAAATGGAAATAACAAAATAATATTCACAACAAAAACCACAAACCAACAACCAATCTCTCTCATTGCAACACAAGATGAGGATGATAACTTCTTAAATGCTATACCAGATACATTAAAATTCGCAGTAAGAGGAAATCAACAAACTATTACTTTTGCTAACATACCTACTATACTCTACGTCAGAGATTCTCTCATAAGAATTCAAGCAACAGGCGGAGGATCTGGAAATAATGTAAGATTTACATCCGCATCTACTAATATACTCGTTATAGATAGCGCTTTATTCGGAAGAAATTGTAACTGTGCATCTATAAGAATGTTATCCATAGGAACTTCTACTATACAAGCAACACAAGTAGGAAACCTAAACTATGATGACGCTACCCCAAAAAACTATATCCTTACCATATCCAAAGGAAATCAAAGAATAGAATTCCCACAAATAGCAGAAAAAACAACAAACTCACCTACTTTTAACCTGAACGCATCCACCAATTCTCTTCTACCTATCAAATATATACTATCCAATGGTGCAGATTCTGCTATCGTATCTCTTAACAACGATGTATTCGGAAATAACGGTATTGTTACCATTAAAAAAATAGGAACTGTGAACATATTGGCAACCCAAACAGGAAACCAAAACTATAATCCCGCAACTTCTATTACAAGACAACTTATAATCAAAAAAGGAACACAAACCCTCACTTTCAAACTCCAAAACTATGCAAATTACACCCCTCCTAATGCCACAGGACTAGATATTATCATAAATAACGATAAAAATAACACAAATAATATTGTAGCATATTCTACAATTACAAATAATAACAGCAACATTATATTCGAAAGCTCTAATACTCAAGTGGCAACTATAATACCTCCTAAAACTATCAGAATTATAGCAGCGGGAACCACTACTCTCAAAGCAAAACATATAGGAAACGAAAATTATGATTCCGCAATATCTGTTTCTCAAACCATCACTATTAATAAAATAAACTCTTCTTTCTCTATTGCTACCAGAAATCTCGTCTTTGGAGAAGCAACCGATACCCTCGTAACTATTGCCCAAAGAGATAATATAACAAACCTGCCATTACAATATTCTATAACTAATACACAAATAGCACAAATCGTTACCCGAAATAATACCCAATACATAAAAGTAAATAAAGCAGGAACAACTACTATCACAGCAACTAGAATAACAACTAATATCTATAACGCACACACAAACACAACCATTCTTACTATTAGTAAAAGTAATAACTATTTCATAAACTTTAACCCTAACTACACCACACAAACAGGATTCCGATACAGTGACACCACCACACTAAAAGCATATACCTCCAGCATACTAATCCCTCTTATATCCAATATACCTATCACTTTTATATCTTCTTCATCTATAGTAAGTATAACCCAAAGTAATGGAAAATACATAGCAAATTTCATAGGAGTCACCCCAACAGGACAATACCTCACACTAATTGCTGTATCCGCAGGAAATGAAAATTATTACCCTAAAACAGCTTCTATTACATGCACAGTTTCTAAAAAAGAACAATCCATAACATTTATAGAAACTCTACCAAGAAACTATGTCTATATTCCAAATCTTACCATTAATATAAATGCTACAGCATCCTCTTCCTTACCCATCACGCTTTCTACTTCAAACACAAGTATAGGTAATCCCATAAATAATACTCAAATCAAAGTATTGCAATTAGGACAAATGAATGTATATATAACCCAAGTGGGAAATGAATTTTACTTACCAAAAACTATAACGCATAGTGTCACAATTAATAGAGGAAACCAAACTATAAACCCATCTTTTACAATCCCTCAAAAAACGTATGGAGACGCTCCATTTATAGTTAACATATCCACAAGCGCAGCAATACCACTATTTTTCAGCTCATCCAGCACAAAAATAAACATACAGAACAATATAAATACAGGAGCTACTATTACCATTAAATCCGCACAACCATCAGGAATATCAATCAGAGCGTATCACCCAGGAAATAACAATTACAGCCCATCATCTAATACCGTAGAAACAACATTATCAGTACTAAAAGCAAACCAATCCATAACATTTAATGCCATTAACCCTACTTTAGTCGGAGACCAAGCAATCGCTTCAGCTAAAGCATCTTCTAAACTTCCCGTTATATTTACCTCTTTAGATAATGGATTAGCACAAGTAGTATTTGATAGTATTATCAATACAACCGCACCAGGAAGCACACTTATACTCGCCTCCCAACCAGGAAATGAAAACTATAATCCCGCACCACAAATATCACAAAACCTACTTATTGTAGATAACCAACTCCTCCCTAATACCATTGTTACAACCATACCTGACACCTTATACGCATCCGAAAACCCATATACTATAGTAGCATATTCTAATAGCTTATTACCACTCAGCTACAGCATTATAAAGCCAACCAACACAAACGATGTGTTTTTAAAACTATCAGGAACACAACCCATTTTATCATGGAACCCTACTTATACCGGATTTGTAACCATTCAAATAACACAACCTGGAAATGCAATCTATAGATTTACACAAATCACTAAAAAAATATTTATATCTCCCCATGAAGATACAAAAGTAGCACAAACAATTGTATTTACACTAGACCCCGCTGTTATAAATGATACTCTCATCCTTATCCCAAAAGAAACTCCAAAAAGAATACCATATAATGTAGCAGCTACATCAGGATTACCCGTAAATATAGAAATACAAGAAGGAAACGACATAATAACACATAACTCTGCAACCAAATCATTCTCCATAAATGGCACAGGAAGAATAATAATCAAACTCACTCAAACGGGAAATGGAATTTATAAATCATCTACCGTATTTAAAATAATAACCGTAAAATCTTATTACACACTCTCTGGAAATATAATAAAATCAGGTGTATCCTCTATTCAAGGCACAATACACCTCATATCTAAAAATCTAGGGTACTCCATAGATTCTGTAAAGATAACAAATGATAATTATGCATTTGCTTTCCATAAAACAGTAAAACCAGGATCCTATTATATAAGATTTACTCCTACCAACCTAAACATCTACATAATTACATACTACGGAGATGTCCCCACTTCTAAAGATGCTACAATAATTAATGTCACAAATGCAGACGTTCCCGATATATTTATAGATGTAATACCTATACCTAAAGGAAATACAGGAAAAGGAATTATTAGCGGAAAAATAACAGCCGCATCCACAGTCATAGTAGATGGAATAAAATACCCATCAGGAAATAATGTGCCAAATGTTCCCGTATATCTATATATAGTAGAAAATACCCCAAACAACAGAACAACAGAAACCATCATAAGAAACACAAAAACATCTGCATCAGGAGCATATATGTTCTCGCAATTAGAAATACCTAAAGTATACAAAGTCCGTGCCGAATTAGTAAATTATATAGAAGAAAAAACACCACCAACTATCAATGCTACCGAAAAAGAAAATAACTTTATTCTACAAATAAACCTTACAGATAATAAAATAGTATACGGACCCGTACAAATAGTAGTAGGTATCAAGAAAAATAATACAGAATATAAAATAACCATATTTCCCAATCCAATTCAAAACTATCTCTCTATAAGCATAACCCCATCAACAGCCGAAATACCCACTACATATAAAATAGTATCCATAGAAGGAAACACTATAATGTCGGGATACTTCTCACAATCTAAAACAATAATTAATACCACCAATATCCAAAAAGGAACATATATATTGACCCTCTACGATAACAACAATCAAATTATTGAAAACATAAAAATTATAAAATAAGAATCACCCTCACAAAAAATACGATAGTAAATTATAGAAGAGTGTTTACTGAAAGATGAATAAAAATATTTTTTGAAATTCGGTAACTACTTAACAAAAACAATGAAAAAATATAATTTTACATATACTCTATATAAAGGTTTAATTTATAAAAGCCTCATATTTTGTATAATAGTGGGTATAAACTATTCTTGCACAAAAAAGGTAATACCTTCACAAGGTCCATGTGCGAGAATACTCAAGCAGGCAAAATTACATTTAAACAAAGGATATTGTTATGGAGGAGTAGGTCCCAATTGTTTTGATTGTTCGGGGCTTCTAAATTATGTTTTCAAAAAGAATAACATAGATATTCCTCGAACCACAGAAGAACTATGTAAGATAAAAGAGATAAAACAAGAAAAAGCACAAAAATGTGATATTATTCTTTTTACAGGAAGTGATAAACACAAAAGAACATGCGGACATGCTGGAATAATAACAGATATTATTGATGGAATTATTTATTTTATTCACGCGGAAGGAAACCCGAAACACCCACATCCCAGTCATAAAGTAAAAATAAGTAACATGAAAAACAGGTATTATGCAGCAAGGATTATAAAAATAGTACGGGTATCTTCGGAATAATTACTAAATATTGATAATAGTGACTTTTCACAATAGATAGCTAATACAAAAAAGAGAGAATATGTATGCCATGTTTTTATCTTTTATTTACTAAAAGCATAAAAAACAGAGAAAAACAAAAATAAAGCAAGAAAAAATAAAAAACAACAAAATATACTCAATGACCTACATTTACCTACAAGAATTTTCTAAATTCAAATTGATTTAAGTATAAGAACGTAAAAATATCTCTTTTATAACCTAAAAAACAAGTAATGCAAATTCTATATATAACATAGTTTATAACTTAAAAAAATACTAACATAAAGTATTTGTTTAGGCAATTTTTTTTCAGCGTTATGAAGCATAGGTGACCCCTACAAGAGCAGAAATAGATTTCTTCACTCTATTTAATATTATTTTAGAATACTAACCAAGCTAATTATACTTTTTTTTAATGATAAAAAATCAAATAATTACCTATTTTTCTACTATTTTAATATTGACATCCCCATAACTGCTATTAATTTTTATAATTTTATCTCCTCCTCTCCCTATTTTTCCTTTATAATGCGTGCTATTAGAAGTTTTTACTTTGTAATACATATCTACATCAGCTTTCCCATCATCCACTGAAATATCACAAAACGAGGTTTGAGATTCAAATTGAGCATCCATTCCTTTTTCTATTCCTAAAATAACATCAGCAAATTTTGAATCTATCTTTGCCACAGAGCAATTTTTTTTTATTTTTTCTACTTTAAAGTCCCCATACCTTATATTTACATTCAGAGAATTCGTTACCACGGAGGACTTAAAATCATTAAAACTCAGTTCTCCATCTATACTATAAATACTATGAATAGTAGTATTCCCATAGTTTGCTTTTATATTCATATTTTCTACCTCGTCAATATTTACGTCAGAAAATGATTGATCTATAAGAGCGTTTCCTAATGTTTTAATTTCTAAATCGGAGTATTTGATTTTGAATTCCCCATTTTTCACTTTTTGAATTTCTCCGCTTCCAAAAGAAAGTCGGACATTACAAGTATTTGTAAAATTTTCTGCACGTATATGCCCGTATCCAATAATTAAATCTACCTGTCCATCATAAGAACTTATATATGCATCTCCAAAGCTATTTTCTATCCGCAAAGGAAGGTATGGTGGCATTTTTACTTCATAGTTTATCTCAAGATCATTCTTTTTTGAGGTATTTATCTTTGTTTCAAACTGAATACTACCTGGGGACTCTTGTATATCTATTTCTATATTTCGGAGCATTTCTTCTGCTTTTTTGGCATTTCCATCTTTTCTATCTACAATCATTGCTACTTTTACAAAAATTTCATTTTTTTCCCACGTAGTAATTACGACTTTTCCAAACTTGTTCTTGATAGAAAATTGGGTAGTTTTACCAGAAACAGAAAACTGTTTCTGTATATGTTTTTCCGCTTGAGAATATACTAATGTATAAGAAAAACTGATGAGCAGTAATAATATATTTTTGAGTTTCATGGTATGTTTTTATTAAGTATGTAATTATTATAAAGATATAACTTGTTGATTTCGTTTTTGTTTTATTTTTTTCAAAAGTGCTATTTGTTTATTTAAGATATGTATTCGGAGTTGCAGATTCATTATAGCGGCATCTATCATTTTTTCATTATAGTTTTGTGGATGAATACTTTTTTTCAATTCTAAATAGAGGTTATCTAATTCGTACATATCTTTCAAAAAACCTTTTTCCATAAAGACACTATCGGTCTTGTAAGAATATAATTCTGTTTTTTTTTCTGATATCAGTTGTATATAAAAATCTTCTGCCTCTTGAAATTCTTCTAAAGAATAATCCACTTGCTTTGTATCTTGCACAGAAGTACTATTTTCAGAAAAGTAATGATTATAAAATACTACCCCACTCCCTATTAAAATAAGAAAAACCGCAGATATTCTCGCAAAGTTATTATTCCAAAGTATACTTAAGCCACCCTTTTTTTCCTTGTGTAGCCGTACTTCTATTTTTTTCCAAACCTCATCCGATGGAGATTCATCAAAAAACATATCTCTATTCTTGCGTATAAAATACTCTACATTATCTCTATTGTCTTTTTTACCCATAAACATTAAATTCTTTTAGTATAGTTCTTAATTTTTCTTTTGCTCTATTCAATTGTGATTTTGACGTAGATTCTGTTATGTTGAGCAGTTGCGCAATTTCTTTATGGTCGTATCCTTCAAAAAGGTAGAGAGTGAAAACCGCTCTAAACCCATCGGGCAAAAGTAAGACAGCTTTCTTTACCTTTTCTATACTCATAGAGATTGTTTCTTCATCTACCGATTCCTCAGTTCTCTCTAAGTATTCTTCGGGAGAAAAGCAATCCTGTTTTTTTGACTTTATTCTTATCTGATTCAAACTTTTGTTAATTACAATTCTTTTCAGCCATGCTCCAAAAGTAGAATCCCCCCTATACGTTTCCAAATTCTGAAAGACACTTACAAAAGAATCTTGTAAAACATCTTCGGCATCATATTTATTGCCTAATATTCTATAAGCAATATGAAACATTGCTTTGCTATAATGATTATAGAGTTGAAACTGTGCATCTCTATTTCCTTTTTTACAGAGAAGTATAAGATGCGAGTCCCTTTCAAAAGTATTATTTTCTTTCACGGAAATGGTATAGTATAAAGAATATTATATTTCTATTCTCTTTAATAATTATTTTCATATTCTCATAAAGACAGAATATTTTGTGTAAGGTTGCATAGTATATTTTTATTGTGTGAATATTTTTTTGATGTATATTATAAATAAAAAAACCAATACATCAAACAACATATTGATTCTGTATGTATTTTTTAATTATAAAAATAATATTTTCTACTTCTTTTCCCTCTAAAAGAACATAAAACGTATTGCAACTATTAAAAAAAACAGAAAAATATAGTTAGTTTGCTTTTTTTAATTTAAAAAATATTATATAAAATAATCAAAATCAATTTTTAGAACCTACCTTGTATAATACAGGGCAACTAAATTTTTTCATTTC